>JAUVQC010000080.1 GCA_030598305.1 Actinomycetes bacterium | reverse complement strand
TCACGGCGCCTGACGAGGACATCGAAGGTGCGACGACAGCGGTGCCTCCACGTGAAGTCGCACCTGTCGAAGCGACGGGATTTCCTCCGGGCTACGCCGAGGTTTCCGATGATGTCGCGATGCGAGTGGATGTGATGCGTATGGATGGAGACTCGACGACGTTGTTCGTGTCGTCCGTCGTGAAGGCCGGCAGCGCCCCCGAATCCGTCAGCGCGGTGGACGTTGCGAGCTGGACGATTCGATTGGTCGGATCCGAGCCCTCGATGCATTCTCAGCACGCCTCAAGAATGGCTCTCGGGCGAGCCACCGTTGAACTGAGTCCGGTCTTCGACCCCCAAAACGCCGTCGTCGTCGCCACGCTCCCCGGTACGGTCGACCACTCCGAAGATGTACTCGTTCTGCCACCGGAGGTGCCGACGGTGGTCACTGACCATCGGATCCGCGTCGGCGATGCTGCAGTGATCATCGAAGAACTCGAGATCGCCAACGGCTATGGATCGATCCGGTGGCACGTCCAAGGCGGACTGGCTGCACGCTTGGACGTCGTGGTGACGTTCGATGGCGTCGAGTTCCCACTCGCTCTTGTGACGCCCTATCACGGCTCGGAGAGCGATTTCGGCGTCGGCCACCTGCCACCGCCATGGAATCCGGTTGGCTCGACGACGCTCCTTCCCGATGGCGAGCCACTGTCGGGCGCCAATGTCCCAACGGGCATCACGGTTACCTTCAACGTGTCCGTGGTGACAGAGGCAGGCGAGGACATCGAGATACCAATCGGCAGCTTCATCCAGAAGTGACGTACCGGCGGATTGTCCGTTTCAGGAGTCCGTTGACGCCTTCTGCATATCCCTGTGTTCGACCTCGCCGTCTGCGTGAAGTGCGAACCGTCCCTCGGTGCGATCATGGACGGGGTCGCGTCGTGACCATGGCCATCCGCCGAAGCCGGTCGTCCGATAGTCATCGAACGCCTGTTGGAGTTCCTCTGGTGTGTTCATTACGAACGGTCCGAGTTGGAACACCGGCGCGCCGATCGGTCTGCCCTGGAGCAGCAGGAACTCTGCGGGTTCGCCATTGTTGGTGATGGGAACCTCAACATCCGGTGTCACTCTCACGCCCTGACCCGAGGACACTTCGACTCCGTCGACGCTGACACTGGAACCCTCGAAGAAGTGGAGCATGCGGTTGACACCCGCGGGCGCAGCGGGGAGGTACCAAGAGGCACCGGTCTCGAGCCGAACAAGCCAGATTGCCATATCACCGCCAGGCGTTGATGCCCATGAGTCCGGTGTGGCCTCTGGGGCGTCGACACCGTCCACTGTTCCTGCGATCACATCCACGCTGACACCGGTCGACGGTGTCACGGTCGGGATGGTCTCTGACCACAGGATCCGGAAGTATGCCGGAACCATCTTGGACTCTGGCGGGAGGTTCAGCCAGATCTGGAACAGTTCGAGTGCGTTGTCGCCGTTCTCATCGATGAGAGGGAACATCTCTGCATGCTGGACTCCGCTGCCTGTGGTGAGCCACTGGACATCGCCCCCTCCGTAGCGGGCCGTCGCCCCGAGGGAGTCAGAGTGGTCGACATAACCCCTGCGAACCACGGTGACGGTCTCAAAGCCCCTGTGGGGATGCTGTGGGAATCCGGGTACCACATCGCCGTGGTACATACTCCAGCCGTCCTGACCTGAGAAGTCTGAGCCGATCCGGCGTCCCTCCAGAGACGCAACGGGTCCCTGCGCGTCGTTGCCCTCCGGGTACTCGTCGAGGTGGTGCATCGTCATGATGAATGGATCGAGGCCCTGCCACTGGAAACCAAGCTCGACAACCTCAAGAACTGCGTTGTGCGACATATCTACGTCCTTCCCTCGTGCTGCACTGCCAACCTCGCTCGGAGGCCATTATTCCGACACGACGCACCGGACGCAAGGGTCCGGCGATATGCTCTGGAAATGACGAGCGCACACGTGTCATCTGAAGCCGAGGAAATGTATCTGATCACGGTCGCCCGCGCCATTGAAGATGGTGTCGGCCCACCGGTGCCGGTGTCGACCATCTCGGGTGTGCTTGAGGTGTCGTCGGTGTCCGCGAACCAGATGATCAAGAAGCTCGCAGCGGCAGATCTTGTCGCGTACACCCCCTACAAGGGTGTCACACTGACCAAGACCGGTGACGAACTTGCCAACAACGTGCTGCGCAACCGGCGCCTATGGGGCCGGTTCCTTGCCGACCATCTTGGACTCACACCCGCAAAGGCCGATGAGGTCGCGTGCGAGATGGAGCATGTCACCCCTGACATGGTTGCCAACCGCCTTGCGTCGTTCCTCGGTGACCCAACAACAGGGCCGACGGGCAAGCCCATCCCAAGAGGACTAGCCAGTGATCCTCCGATCAGGCGTACGCTCGACGATGTTGCCGTTGGGGACAGCACGACCGTGGTCGCCGTCGATAATGAATTCTCAGCGTTCCTTGCCGCCCAAGGTATCTCAGAAGGAGCGAAGATAAGCGTCCTCGGATCAGGTCCCGACGGATCCGTGCTCGTCGAGGGTCCGTCAGGCCGGGTACATGTCACCGGGCTGATCGCTGAAGAGATTTCTGTCACCCAGAGTTGAGCCCCGCTCGGTGTTCGGCGTGGGGGTCGTGGGGGAGATCGAGCCGACCGATCCGGTACATCGCGTACGGTCCGGGAAACAGCAGATTCGATACTCGTGACGTGTAGATATCGGCGTACTTCTCGACCTGGCGTGCAAGCAGGCTCTTGTCCGCACCGGCACGCATCATGAGTCCCCACTCGTCGCTTGAAAGATGCCCAGCTTCGATGGCGAGAGGAGCAATGTCGTCATCAAGGGCAAGGATTTCGTCGCGTGTCGCGTCGATGGAGCTTCTGACATCGCTCACATCGATCATCGGGTCTGCATAACCGTTCTGTGCACGAAGTCTTGCGAGCCGCAGCGCGCCCAGTCTGGCCTCGAGGTCCTCCTTGTCCGCCATGAGCTTCGCGAGGCGCTCCTGGTTGGGCAGGAACGCAGACAGAGCCCTGACCTCGGACTCGAGTTCCTGGAGGATGATCGCCGTTCTCCACCGCAGCAGCGCCTTGGAATAGTGGACGTCACCAAAGAGGTGATCACCCACATAGAGGATCTCATCGCCCGACACCCCGAGATACTCCTCCACGAGCCGTGCGTTGCCGCCGTAGAAGACATCTCCGGACTCCATGGCACCATGGTGCGGCTCGAGGAGCCCGCGGTCCTCGTCGACAACCTTGTACAGCGGATTGGCAGCCGTGAAGAAGCCGGGCTTTGCAGAAGACACGATCACGGTTCCGAACAGGTCACGCCATGTCTGTCCTTCGGGGAGATAGCGATCGAACGTGTAGGTCATGATCTCGTTCGCGTAGTACCACTCCGAGTTGGTGATCAGCATCAGCCGTTTCCCTGCATGCTTCTGGTCCAGGAGGCTGTCGACGATGTCGCTGTCGAGCTTGATGAACCGTTCCGGGTCCCTGAGGACGTCTGCCTTGAGTAGCCCATCACTGTGGGCTGCATTGATTGCTTCTTCAACGGCCCCCCACAATTCGCGGTACCCAACGGTGCTCGGCAGGTGTCCTGCATCGAGGAGATCCACACCTTGAGTGAAGATGCTTGCCTCGGACAGGGAGAACAGCGTGTTGAGGAACACGTAGCGATCATCGGCGAGGTCAACTGTCGTTCCCGAATACGTCGATCGAATCTCGCGATGCTCAAGGAATTTGCCACCGTGGTTAGCGCGGATGATCCACCCGAAGCGGGTCGCCTTGAGGAGGTTGCCCAGCTCGATGTCTATCACCAGTCCCCGACTCACGGATGCAGCGTCAAACTCGAAGGACTCGACAGGCCAACCCAGCGCTTTGAGTCGGTCGCGGGCGTGGGAGAACGCACACTCCTCCCAGGCCTCGGCGTGGTACTGGGTGAGCGTGTAATCCATGTCGTACCCGATTGCCTTGATCTTGCGCATGTTCAACGTGCGGTTGGTGAACACCCGCCGTTCAGAACTTGGATCAGGAATGAGGTCGCGATCGGTCATTGAACCTCAGTGTACGAGACAGCCAGGGCCCGGCGGGACTCCGCGAGGCTCGAGTTGTGGAGTAACTCGCAAGGATCCCCGTGCCGAGTTTGTGACCTCGAGTTGCGAGGCAACTCGCAAGGAACCCCGTGAGGGGTTCCCGTTCCTTACTTCTTGGACTGCTCGTAGTAGGGATTGTCGCCCTGGTTGTGGTCCGTCACATCGATCACCTGAACGATGTCGGGAACGGTCGCAACGATCGTCGTTTCGATGCCCTGGGACAGGGTGACACCAGCCATGCCACATCCCTGGCACGCCCCACCGAGCCTGAGATACGCAACGTTGCCTTCGATCGCAACGAGTTCTGCAACACCGCCGTGGGATGCAATGGAAGGGTTGATCTGGGTTCTGAGAACATGCTCGACCTGATCCACAACGGGACCCGAGAGATCTGGAGGAGGGCCGTCGCCAAGTATGTCGGGTGATGGCGAGTTGGGATTGTCGATCGACAGTCCCGGATTGAGCAGGTTCTTGGACATGCCAATCGTCGCACCGGTGAGGTTGGCAACACTCCCCGCAGGGATCGCAATGGGAAGATCGCCGTGCTCCTCGATGACGTCGTCATCGGCGAGGCGGTCGGCACTTGTCATATGCATCGAATAGGTGAAGCCATCACCCTCAGCTCCTGAGATGGCGAGGACCAGGGCAAGCGTGTCCGCATCGGGCTCGGTTGCCCTAATGGCGAGGAGCTTCTCAAGAGCGCTGCCAGAGATCGTGAGGATGCGAGAATTGGGCGTCATGACTGTGAACCTATCTCCGGACGAGAGTCGTTGGGGTGCCGATGATACGGACCTTGGGCCTCGAACCAAACAACGACCCGTCGTTGTGCTTGTCGTGCCTGCAGGGAGCTACCGAATCGCTGACTTTGTCGACGCGGCAAGCGCCCTGCGTGTCGATCTTGTCGTGGCAACAGATGGGGCGCCACCCATGGGGGAAGTTGGACGGTCCCGTTCGCTGACCATCGACTTTGACCGAATCGAGTGGTCTGCTCGGCGGATCGCCGACCTCAAGCCTGGACCCGATGCCGTTGTCGCAGCGGACGATCGGGGCGTCGTCATCGCGGCAACGGCTTCCAACATGCTCGGCATCCGGGCGAACCCCGTCTCTGCGGTGGCCTCCACACGGGACAAGGCGCACATGAGGGCGTTGCTCGATGGAGCGGATGTACCCCAACCGGAGTTTGGACTGGCCCGGAGCGGTGAGGTGGCTGCGGTTGCGGTGAGCATCGGGTTTCCGTGCGTGATCAAACCTCGCCGCCTGTCAGCAAGCAGGGGAGTGATTCGCGTGGATACACCTGCTGAGGCTGCGACGGCCGAAGAGCGAATACGCGAGATCATCGCGTGCACTCCGGGCGTTGAGGACGAACCGCTCCTTGTCGAGTCCTTCGTCTCGGGGCCTGAGGTCGCTGTTGAGGGCATGCTTGTGGACGGTGCCCTCTCCGTGCTCGCCATCCTCGACAAACCAGATGCGCTCGAGGGTCCGTACTTCGAGGAGACGATGTTCGTGACGCCATCGAGGCACGACGAGGAGGTCCAGACAGAGATCGCTGAGGTCGTCCAGGATGCCACCGCAGCCCTTGGACTCATCTCGGGACCGGTGCATGCCGAGGTTCGGCTGGGTCAGAACGGAACCGTGCTCATCGAGATCGCCGCCCGTTCGATCGGTGGGTTGTGCGGGCGGTCCCTCAGCTTCGGTCTCCTGGGCGAGTCGCTTGAGTTCCTCATCTTGCGCAGTGCGCTTGGTATGCCCGGATCGGGGCTGAACCGGGCAGCAGCAGCAACTGGTGTGCTGATGCTGCCGATACCCGCTGGTGGGGTCCTTGAACGTATCGACGGTGTCGATGAGGCTCTCGCGATCGCGGGCATCACGGAATTCAGCCAGACGATCCCCAATGGCAAGCCTGTCGTGCCTCTCCCCGATGGAGACCGATATCTCGGTTTTCTGTTCGCTGAGGGTCTCACACCCGGGGCTGTGGAATCCTCGCTGCGCGCCGCCCATGAGCGGCTCTCGATAGAGGTCCGACGAAGCGGTCCTTCGACCTGAGGCTGGGTTCTACTGCCCGATGTGATGTCGGACCGAGGCCAGCATCGCCGCAGCAGATGCGATGGCTTCGCGAGCATCCGATGATGTCGCTCCAGCAAAGTTAAGAGATCGGGTCGATGAGACCGTCGGTATCCTCGGCACTGTCGTGCCGTAGGCTTGGCCTGTTGCCGGACCGCGGAGGGTCAATTGTTCGACGAAGCAAGTCTTGCCACCCAGGGTGCACTCGACGCGGGAGCTGCCTATGCGGACGCCAGGGTC
>JAUVQC010000012.1 GCA_030598305.1 Actinomycetes bacterium | reverse complement strand
GAGAAGCTTCTCGCCAACCCGGTAATGGAGAGCTACACGATCGAGGCCGCGTCGTGACGATCGCCGTCATCGTGTATCCGGGCACGAACTGCGAACGTGACATAGCCCACGCCCTCAACCTCGCCGGATCAGATACAGAGTTGGTGTGGCATCGCGACACGGACCTCTCGGGTGCCGCCGGGATCGTCCTTCCCGGCGGATTCGCACACGGTGACTACCTGCGTACCGGAGCCATTGCCCGGTTCTCCCCCGTCATGGATGAGGTGGTTCGGCTTGCGAGCTCGGGGACACCGACCCTGGGTATCTGCAACGGCTTCCAGATACTGACGGAGGCTGGCCTTCTCCCTGGCGCGCTCGTTGCGAATCGCGACCTCAAGTTCATCTGTGGACCAACGCACCTACGGGTCGAGTCGACAGACAGCGTGCTCACGAGGGCCGCCGAAGTCGGTCAGATACTTCAGATTCCCCTCAATTCGTATGAGGGCAACTACGTGACAGACGACATCAGCCGCATCGAGGCCGAGGGCGACGTGATCCTTCGATACTCGAGCGCTGCTGGTGCCATCGACGATTCGACCAATCCGAACGGGTCGGGAAACAGCATCGCTGGTATCACGAACGCTGCGCGCAATGTAGCGGGCCTCATGCCACACCCGGAGCGTGCGTCCGAGGAGATCCTCGGATCTGTCGACGGCATGGTCCTGATCGAGGGGTTCATCGCCTCAACCGAACTGGTTGACGCATGACAACTGTTGAGGCTCCCGACCACATCAAGCTCGGGATGACCGACGACGAGTACCGGAACGTCACGGCGATCCTTGGCAGGGAGCCGCTCGCGGCAGAACTCGCCATGTACTCGGTGATGTGGTCTGAGCACTGCTCGTACAAGTCATCGCGTTCACACCTTGGCCGCTTCACCAGCGACCAGCCGTGGGTTGTTGTCGGTCCCGGTGAGAACGCTGGTGTCGTCGATATCGGAGACGGCTGGCTCGCAGCACTGCGCATCGAGAGTCACAACCATCCCTCCTACGTTGAGCCGCACCAGGGTGCAGCGACGGGAGTCGGTGGAATACTGCGCGACGTCTTCACCATGGGGGCAAGACCGATCGCGGTATGGGACCCACTGCGGTTCGGCCCCCTCGACGAGGCGCACAACAGATATCTCTTCGAGGGCGTGGTGTCTGGCATTGCGGGGTACGGGAACGCCGTTGGTGTTCCAACGCTGGGAGGCGAGGTCGAGTTCGCCGACCGGTTCTCGAGGAATCCGCTGGTCAACGTGATGGCGCTCGGCCTCCTCAAGAAGGAACAACTCGTCCTCTCGGGTGCCTCGGGTGTAGGCAATCTCGCAATCCTGCTCGGAAACGCGACGGGACGCGACGGTATCGGTGGCGCCTCGATTCTCGCCTCGGCCTCCTTCGAGGAAGGCGACGAGGAGAAGCGGCCGAACGTACAGGTCGGGGACCCGTTCGAGGAGAAGAAGCTCATCGAGGCCTGCCTCGAGTTGTACGACCGGAATCTCGTCGTTGCCATCCAGGACCTCGGAGCAGCCGGCATCTCATGTGCGACATCTGAGGTTGCAGGGAACGGCGGCATGGGTATGGATGTGGATCTTGACAAGGTGCATCTGCGTGAACACGACATGAACCCTGGCGAGATCCTGATGTCTGAATCCCAGGAGCGCATGCTCGCCGTTGTCACACCGGACAACGAAGCCGAAGTACTGGCGATCGCCGAGAAGTGGGAGATCGAAGCCTCGACCATCGGGACGATCAAGCCCGGCCCCAGCCTCACGATCTACTCGAAGGGTGAACTCGTCGGCGAGGTGCCAGCGGCATCCCTCGCTGATGATGCACCGAGGTACGACAGGCCCGCCAAGCGCCCCGACTACCTCGATGCGGCGTGGGCGAGCGAACCACAAGTGCCCGCCGACCTCGATGCCGGCGACGTCCTCCGTGTCCTTCTCGACGACCCTGCAATCGGAGACCGCTCGTGGATCTTTCGCCAGTACGACCACATGCTCTTCCTCAATACCGTTGTCGAGCCAGGCCACGATGGCTCGCTCCTACGCATCAAGGGGACGCAGAAGGGGCTGGCGGTTTCGACCGACGGTGACTCGCTGCGCACATATCTCGACCCGAGGCGTGGATCGGCACGGATCGTATATGAATCAGCGCTCAACGTTGCGGTCACCGGGGCGAGCCCGTACGCACTCGTCGACAACCTCAACTTCGGCAACCCCGAGGAGCCAGGAGTCATGTGGCAGTTCATCGAGTCAGTCGATGGAATGGCCACTGCCTGTGAGGAACTCAATGTGCCGGTTGTCGGAGGCAACGTGTCGTTCTACAACCAGACAGATGGTGTCGACATCTATCCCGCCCCCGTTGTGGGCATGTTGGGGTTCTGCGACCCGATGCCAGAAAAGCCCCCGCGCCTCGACCGTGCACAGGACGGTATGACAATTTGGCTGATTGGACCCGATGTCGTCGACGATTTCGCTGCCTCGGCGTACGACCGGATCATCAACAACAACCTCGGAGGCAGGCCAGTGGATGCGGACCCCGAGACGGCCAGGATCGTCATCGACGCAGCGGTGTCGCTCGCATTCAGCACCCCGGTGCTCCACGACATCTCCACCGGTGGCCTCGGTGTTGCGCTCACCGAGATCGCCATCAAATCCGACGTGGGCATGAGCATCGAAGGCATCGCCGGACCGGAACTCTTCGACGAAACACCCCTGCGCTTCGTGGCGGTAGGTCACGGCGACACCCTTGAGACCGAAGCGCCCCACCGACGTATCGGGACCGTCACTGGTTCGACCATGGATTTCGGTGCAGCGGGTTCGATCAGTGTCAGAGAAGCCGCCGATATCTGGGGAAACGCGCTTCCAGCCAGGATGGCGCACTGAGCGGAGATCTGTTGGCCTGACAAACGGGCCGCACTGGATCTCTACACACGCTGCGGAATGGCTCCTGAGCCGATATCCGCTGACTTGGTGTTGAACAGCACGACTTTCTGGGTCCAAAGACGCGCCGATTGAACCTCGCCGCGTTGTCCCGCCCCGTCCAGGCAGGGGGCGATTGCACGCCTCCCAAGGAACACGACAGGCACCACTACCGTTCTACGACCATGAATGAACAGACCGTTCCCACCTGCTATCGCCACCCCGACCGGATCACGGGGCTGAGTTGTACGTCATGTGGCAAGTCCATCTGCGTCGAGTGCAGCCACGACGCGTCCGTCGGCCAGAAGTGTCCTGAGTGCGCAGCGCCCAAAGGAAGGTCTCGTGTCGTGAACGTCAGCCAGTCGTTCGGGCGTCCGTCGTTCCAAACGACACCGGTGTCCTTCACGATCATGGCGATAACTGGAGGGATCTTTGTCATCGGGCTTCTCTCTCCCGAAGCGGATCGGTGGCTGTTCCAAACGTTCGCACAGGCGAACTTCCTCGTTGCCGCGGGTGAGTGGTGGAGGATCTTCACAGCCGCGCTGCTCCACGGCGGGATGATGCACATCCTCTTCAACATGTATGCCCTCTACCTCTTCGGCCCCCGTCTGGAGCAACAAGTTGGCAGCCCTGCATTCGCAGCCCTGTATGTCGCTACAGCCGGTACAGGGGGCATGGTGTCGTACATCTTCGGTGCAACCGCGCAGGTGTCAATCGGTGCGTCCGGAGCGATTTTCGGACTACTCGGCGCATGGATGTTCGTTGCGTGGAAGATGCGCCATACACCAGGTGGGCGAGCCATGTTCAACCAGCTCGGGATGCTCCTCGCCATCAACCTCGCACTCCCCTTGTTCGTTGGTGGTATCGACTGGCGAGCTCACCTCGGTGGACTCGCCGGCGGCATCCTCATCGCATGGCTCTGGTCAGTTCTCGCCGTTGGCAAACCGAACGCTCGAGCGATCCGAACCGTGGTAGCGGCGGCTGTTGCTGTGGCGGCGGCCGTAATCACCATGATCATATGATCCGGCTAGCCGGTTGGTGGGTACACTGCGCGCCGTGAACGAGCATCCCCTCGAGGACCCGACGCTCCTGGACAGGCCGGGCGAAGCCTGCGGCGTGTTCGGCGTCTCTGGTCCGGTTATCGAAGCGGCACGCCTTGCCTACTTCGCACTGTTCGCCCTCCAACACCGCGGCCAGGAGAGCGCTGGTATCTCGGTGAGCGATGGCGACAACATCACCGTGTACAAGGATCTCGGACTCGTTGCCCAGGTATTCGACGAGACGGTGCTTGCTGGCCTTCCGGGAAGCCTCGCCATTGGACACACGCGGTACTCGACCACGGGTTCAAACTCGTGGGAGAACTCACAGCCAGTGTTCAGGCATTTCGGCTGGAACGCCATCTCGCTGGCTCACAACGGGAACCTGACGAACACCGACAAACTGGCCGCCGAGATGGGGCCGCTCGCCGCCACAACCGACTCAGAGCTGATGACCGAAGCGATCGCACAGGGAATGACCGAGGAAGGCCTGTCACTCCCCGAATCCCTGACCAGAACGCTTCCACGCTTCGAAGGTGCGTTCACCCTCGCCGTCATGGACACGACAATGCTCGTCGGGGTCAGGGATCCGCATGGTTTCAGGCCTCTCTGCCTTGGCAAACTCGGCGAAAGCTGGGTGATAGCGTCAGAGACAGCGGCACTCGACATCCTTGGCGCTGACTTCGTTCGCCAGATCGCGCCCGGAGAAATGGTCGTGATCGATGAGAACGGCCCACGGAGCATGTTCCCCTTCGAGCCGACCGAATCCAGGCTATGTATATTCGAATTCGTCTACTTCGCACGCCCCGATTCGACACTCCTGAGCCAAACGATCCACAAGGCCAGACAACGAATGGGCCGCACACTGGCCGACCAGGCACCGGTCGACGCCGATATCACCGTGCCGGTCCCCGAGTCGGGCATACCGGCCGCCCAGGGATTCTCAGAAGTGTCGGGAATCCCCTACATCGACGGACTCGTCAAGAACCGCTACATAGGCCGCACGTTCATCCAGCCGGCACAGGCCATGCGAGAGCGAGGCGTGCGGATGAAGCTCAACGCCATGCCGGGCATGATCGCGGGCAAACGGGTCGTCCTCGTCGATGATTCGATCGTGAGAGGTTCGACGACCAGGCAACTGGTCTCAATGGTCCGCGAGGCCGGAGCAACCGAGGTACATCTCCGCATCTCGTCACCGCCGTACCGGTGGCCGTGCTTCTACGGGATGGATACGGGAGATCGGTCCACGCTGCTCGCGACGGACAGGTCGGTCGACGAGATCGCTGAAGAGCTCAACGTCGACTCGCTTGTCTATCTCGAGTTGGACAATCTCATCGCGGCGACGGGGGCGGACGAGGACACGTTCTGTACGGCGTGCCTCTCAGGCAACTACCCGACCGACATACCACTCAGTGACGGCAAATTCCTACTTGAAAGGTCGACATGACGAGCTACGAGAACGCCGGCGTGGATCTCGACGCCGCCGACGAACTCATCGATCGTATCGGTTGGCGTGTCACATCGACATGGACCGAGGATGTTGTTGGGGGGTTCGGTGGATTCGCCGCCGGAATCCAGCTTCCAGCCGGTTTCGAGCACCCGGTACTCATGATGTCGACCGACGGCGTTGGTACGAAGGCCGACGTGGCCCGCCGCGCAGGACTCCTGGAAGCGATTGGTTACGACCTCCTCGCCATGGTGGCTGACGACCTGGCCGCTGCAGGCGCGCAACCCATTGCCATGACCGACTACATCGCTACAGGCAAGCTCGATGTGGACCGCATCGAAACGATCATTGAGTCGATCACCGATGCGTGCAACGACGCAGACGTCGCCCTTCTCGGAGGCGAGACTGCTGAGCATCCCGGCGTGATGGCTGCCGACCAGTTCGATATCGCCGCCACGGCCCTCGGCATCGTGGAACTCGGTGAAGAAGTGGATTCATCACGCGTCGCACCTGGTGATGTGATCGTTGGCGTGAAGTCCCCGAATCTCCGATCGAACGGATTCAGCCTGGTGCGAGCCATCGTTGCAAAGGACCTCCCGCTCGACTCCACCTTCCCCGACACCGATACGCCAACAGCTGAGGTGCTGCTCGATCCGAGCGTCGTGTATGCCCCTGCAGTCATGAACATGCTCGCTCGTGTCCAGCCCCACGGCCTTGCCCACATTACCGGCGGCGGGCTCCCCGGCAACGTGATCAGGGTCCTCCCCGAGGGGACCCGAGCGGTGATCGAGCGATCAAGGTGGGAGGTGCCCCACGTGTTCGAAGTCCTCCAGAGACTCGGTCGTGTGCCGGTCGGCGACATGTTCCGCACCTTCAACATGGGGATCGGATTCGCCTGCGTAGTGGCCGAGGAGGACGTGGACGCCGCCCTCAAGGCGTACGAATCCTCCGACGTGCCAGCCGTCGTCATCGGCCACATCACCGAAGGCGACCGCGGCGTCGAGCTCCGCTGATCCGCTTCGTGGATACTTCCCTCTTCATTGTTGCGATCCTCATCGCGGGGCTCATCCTCGGCTCGCTCGCTCGCTTCCTGCTGCCAGGGCAACAGCGGTTGTCGCTCGCTGAGACCACCATCATCGGGATGGTTGGCGCTGCGTTCGGCGCCGCCGTCATCAATCTCCTCACGGGCAACGCCGATCCGGACCGCTTCGAACTCGGGACCGTGGTTGGGGCTATCGCTGGATCCGTCATCGTCCTTGCGACGTTTCTCTGGCTTGCGGATCACTTCGGGTGGCGAAGCAAGCCGAAGCGGACGATCGATGACGTGATCGCTACAGGGGAATCTGCATCCGTCGAGTTCAAGTCGACCGCTCGCATCAACCTCCACACCGGGGACCGGGACGACAAGATGGAACTGGCCATCGCTAAGACCGTCGCTGGGTTTCTCAATGGTTACGGTGGAACACTGATCATCGGTGTCGACGACACCGGGCACGCAGTGGGTCTTGACAGGGACCTTGGAACCATGAAGACACCCGATCACGACCGGTACGAACTCTGGCTCCATGACCATCTCCAGAAGACGCTTGGAAAACCAGCGCTCGCGAATGTGGCAGTCTCGATCGAACCGTATGCCGGTGAACACCTGGTTGTTGTTACCGTCGAACCATCGGACCGTCCAGTGTTCCTCGATGAGCCCAAGGGCGGCAGAACTGCAGACTTCTACGTGCGTATGGGAAACTCCACCAGGAGAATGCTCACGGATGAGTTCAACGAGTACCAGCGATCGAGGTGGAAATGACAGAGCCCGCATACCCGGTTGACTTCTCGGTCCCTGTCGATGATGAGTACCGCAGCCGCGGACTCGCGACACTTGGTCTCGTGCTTTTTGCCAAGGTGCTGTTGCTCATCCCCCATCTCTTCCTCCTGACCGCCTACTTCATCGCTGCGCACCTCATCGTATGGATTGGGTATTGGTACATCCTGATCCAAGGAGGAAAACCGTTCTGGGTCGAGAATTTCGAGATAATCTTCCTCGAGTGGACCTCGCGGGTATTCGCATGGTTCACGAGCACCACCGACATCTACCCGACCTTCGGAACGGACGAGAGTCATCCCGCACAAGTAACGGTCCTCGAAGCACCCGAACCCCAGAACCGGTGGTTGGCCCTTGCAGGAATCCTCCTCATCCGAGTGCTCCTCGCCGTTCCGCACCTGTTCATCCTGTTGTGGCTCACGATCGGAACGCTGGCAGCTGCATGGTTCGGGTACCTGATGATCCTGATCAACGGCACCCTGCCTCTCGGCCTGCATTGGTACTTCGTGGGGTTCCACCGCTGGTGGGCCCGGACCTGGGCATGGATCGCAGCCCTCACGGACGAATATCCACCCTTCACTCTCAAGTCCTGACGATTCTTGGGTCAGTCAGTCGGTATTCCGGGCTGACTGACCCAAGAATCCGGTTGTTCAGCCTTCGACAGTGGTTTCCTTGCGGCGGAATGCTGCAAGGAAGAGGCGCAGGAAGCCATAGACCATCAGGACGAGGATTCCGATGGGGATGGCGACCGCCGCCGCAACGATCAGGAAGCCGACCGTTGCAAGCAGGACCTCACCGGCTTGGTCGAACGCCTGTTGTATCGTGCCCGGCTCGGTTGGATCGGTGCCTACCGGAGGCGTCGCGGGACCGCTCGGTATCTCGGTGAGGCCAACCGTCAGGGTCGCGAAGTCGGTACGACTGTCGAGATAGCGCATTCGGCCCTCGATCTGCTCGATGGTGAGCAGCACTTCCTGCATCTGTGCCTGCAAGGCGATCATCTCGTTGACGGTCGTGGCGTCGTCCATGAGCTTCGAGTAGAACGCCTCCTGCTGTTGCCAGTAGTTGAGCCGACCCTCGAGGTCGACGTACTCCTCGGTCACGTCCTGGCTCGATAGGGACGCAGACACCCGCTCCCCGAGCAACTCAACGCGGCCAACCGCCTCGTCGAATCGGTGCGAAGGGATCCGCATCGTGTACCAACCAACCGCGTAGCGGTCGTCGTCGTACTCCTCTATACGCGTCTCACCTTGGGAGACGTATCCGCCGAGGTCGGCCGCGATCACACGGATCTGCTCGGTGTTCGATCCGAAGGTGCCCGGGTCGACACGAAGATCGAGCCTGCCGTCCCTGATGATTTTCGCGTCGAATACCTGGGACGATGTCGCCTTGAACACGACGGTGCCGTCTTCTGCCACCGCTCTGTATGTAGGGGCCTCCCCTGCATCATCCAATTCGCCGTCGCCACCAGCAGCGGCAACCGTGCCAGCGGAGCTATCTCCGTCACCGACGAGACTTGCGCTGACCTCAGTGGAACTGTCCAAACTGCTGCACGCAGAAGCTACGACGGATATCGCCATCACGGCGACAACGGTGCGTACGACGGTGCGCCTTCGGAATGCATCCGATAGTGCCATATCTCTCTCCTTGTGTTGGGCCGGTTCCCACACCGGCTATCGCTACGACGGAGCGAGGCGCTCATCGGGTTCCCTTGGATGTACTACGTTGTGCCGGTGACCCGAAAAGAGATTCCTCAGTCCGACGTCCTGTCCATCGACTTCGACGGCCACATAGCCACTGTCTGGCTCGATCGTCCGGAGCAGCGAAATGCATTTGCTCACGACTTCTGGGCCGATCTTCCCGCGATCATGGAAGCCCTCGGAGACGATGACGAAACCCGGGTCGTCGTCGTCGCGGCAAGGGGCAAGTCGTTCACCGTCGGCATCGACCTCAAGGCGTTTGGCCCAATGTTCATGAACGGCGGCGTTGACCCCGATCTCGACCCACAGCCAACCTCAGAGGTTGCGAAACGGCGAGCGTTGTACCAGGGCATCAGGAGACTCCAGAAGACGTTCACCGCCATCGCCGAATGTCCAAAGCCGGTCATCGCTGCAGTTCACGGCCACTGCATCGGTGCCGGTATCGACCTCATCACCGCATGCGATATTCGATATGCGTCGACGGACGCTGTCTTCTCTGTCAGGGAGACGAAGATCGCGATGGTCGCTGATGTCGGAACCGTTCAAAGGCTTCCGAGGATCATCGATCCCGGTCGGGTTGCCGAGATCATCTACACGGGGAGGGACTTCGATGCACAAGAAGCCCAAGAGATGGGTCTCGTCTCCCGAGTCTTTCCAGATAGTGACGGCGTATTCAAAGCCGCGTTCGAACTCGCCGGTGAGATCGCCGCCAACTCGCCGCTCGCCGTACAAGGAGCAAAGGCCGTCCTTGCAGCGGGCGAAGGCCATTCTGTGGACGAGAACCTCGACTACATCGCACTGTGGAATGCCGCGTTCATCCAGTCAGACGATTTCGTAGAGGCAACCATGGCCTTCCTCCAGAAGCGACCTCCGGAGTTCACCGGAAACTGATGCACCCAGAGGTTGCCGGCCAACGCGGGGGCTATTGTTCGTCGGGAGACTTCAGCCCGGATGGGAGCTACGCCATGACTGACCTCCAGGAACGATTCCGCAACATCATCGCTCCGGTGATCGAGTTCGACTACGAGACCGAGATCATCGAGGGCAAGGGCAGCTGGGTGACCGGTGCCGACGGTAGGCAGTACCTCGATTTCGCGTGCGGTATCGCCACAACGAATCTCGGCCACCGACCGGACGCCCTCGTTGCAGCAGCTCAGGCCCAGCTCAATAAACTCTGGCATGCGGGCGGTGCGTTTCTCTACGAGCCCATCGTCACCGCAGCAGAGAGGATCATCGCGGTGACTCCCGACGGTATCGACAAGATCCTGTTCATGAACTCGGGCGCCGAAGCGGTCGAGGCCTCGGTCAAGCTTGCCCGCAAGGTCTCGGGCCGACAGGGCATCATCACATTCCGGGGAGGCTTCCACGGTAGGACGATGGGGTCCGTCACCTATACGACATCCAAGGCCAAGTACCGACAGGGCTACCACCCGCTCGTTCCATCGACCTTCGTGACACCATTCCCCCACCCGTACCGCTGGGGTATGACGCAGGAAGAAGCGAACGCGTATGCGCTCAGGGAACTCGCGTTCAAGTTCAAACACGAGGTGACCCCTGGTGAGATCGCAGCGTTCCTCGTCGAACCGCTCCAGGGTGAGGGCGGGTACTACCCCGCAAGCCACGAGTTCATTCATGCGCTGAGGTCGATTGCCGACGAGCACGGGATCTTGATGATCCTCGACGAGGTCCAGACCGGTTTCGGGCGTACCGGCGACTGGTTCACGAGTCAGGTCTATGACGTGGCACCCGACATCCTTGTGATGGGAAAGGCCATCGCGAACGGTCTACCGCTCTCAGCGGTGGGCGCATCGGCAGAGATCTTCGACGCATTCCCATCCGGCTCCCATGGAACCACGTTTGGCGGAAACCCGGTGTCGTGCGCTGCAGCAACGGCGAACGTCGATGCACTCCGTGACGTCATCCCCGGAGTGAAAGGGCTATCTGACCACGCCTTCAGCCGATGGAACGCGATCAAGGAGCGGCACCGCACCGTCGGAGACGTGCGTGGACTCGGATTGATGATCGGCATCGAGCTGGTCACCGACGGAAACGAGCCTGATACGGAGGCATTCGGCGCCATCGGCAAGTACGCGTTCGAGGCGGGCATGTTCATCCTGAACTGCAGCCCGGATGGCAACGTGATCCGATTCATCCCTCCACTGAATGTCTCCCAGGAGGATCTGGACACCGGCATCGACATCCTCGAGGATGCGATCAAGAAGTACGAGGGCTGACGGCCGGCACCACGGAACAAGAAGGCCCCGGCGTTGCCGGGGCCTTCTTTGATTGCTCAGTTCCGGAAGCGAAGCGCTCCGACTTCCTGAATCTGTCCCCTACTCCTCTGACGAGAGGACGCCACGGAGGCGGGGGTAGCGGACGGGGCGATGGTTATGGCAGAACTCTGCACGGTTGTACTTGGACAGCTGGGTCGTGCATTCTGCGCTTGCGCAGGTGCGCTCTTCTTCATACGTCTTTGGACGGCGTGAGCGGCCCTTTGGACGGGATGCCTTGAGGATGTCAGACATAACTTTTGTGCCTTTCTTCGGTCCGTTGATGTGGCTCTGGGCGGTGCCAAAGGCACGCGACACCATCACCGGGAGATATCGGAGAACGCAGTCTAATTACCACTACACGGAACGTGCAAAAGCTGTTCAAGTTTTTCGACCGGAAATCTCGGATGACTCGCCGCTGCGCACACCGGGAACAGCGATCGCCAGGGCCGCGACGATGACAGATAGCGCGGCGAACCAATCGCCGAACCGCACCCAAATCGTCGGGACGTCAACCGAGAATTGGGCAAGCCCATACAGAACCGTGGAATCGAGCAGCTCAGTTTCAGCACCCACTTCGCCGCCGCCAGTGATGTAGGTCGACTTGCCCGTGATCGCTGCGTGCGCAGTGTCCAGACCGATTCCAGCGGCATTGACGCGTACCAGTCCGATCAGTTGGTCAGAAGGCACCTCGCTTCCGTAGCTGCTCTCATTCGTCGCGACGACCATCACCTGGGCCCCAGCCTTCGCGATCGAACGCATCGATCGGGCGAACGCACCCTCGAATGAGATCACAGATCCGACTACGCCGAATTCGGTTGGGAATACGATGGGCTGTGTGCCAGAGACCATGTCTCGCGGAACCTGGTCGAGCTGGGGAACGAACCCGAAGAGTGCACGAAGCGGAACATACTCACCGAAGGGCACGGGATGACGTTTGTGGTATTCGCCGATCTTGACGCCGTCCGGCGAATACAGGACGTTGTAGTTGATGAAGTGGTCATCACCGACGATCCGCGTGCCCGAGATGAGCATGTGTGCATCGAGTCGTCGTGCCTGTTCGATGATCTCTGTCCGTACTTCTTCGTTGCCGTCGGGTTCATACGGGCTCCCAACCGAGTTCTCAGGCCACACCACAAAGTCAACGGTTCCGTCGGGGATTGAACGTGTGAGCTCGATATGCCGCTCATATATCCGTTGTGTTTCGTTCTGGCAGTGTGTCTGGGGGCAGGGAGATCCACCCTGGACGATCGCCGTTCTCCACACCTGCGCAGCTGGGTCCGGCGCGAGGAAGACACCGGCGATCATCACAAGGACAGCAACTGCAAGAGCATCGACCGCGAACTTCCACACCTTCTGATTCTCGATGAGGAGTGTGATGCCAGCGGCAACGGCGACGGCCAATACCGACCAGCCGGATGGCCCGATCCACTGCACCGAGCCGATGGCGCCCGGAAGTGATGCGGCGGGGTATCCGATGTCCCCCCACGGAAATCCGCCGAAGGGAAAGTGGCCCCGGATGAACTCGAGAACGATCCACCCACCAATGGTGATGTAGAACCAACGCCACGGTGTCCATAGTCGGAAGGTCCACACCCACAGCGCGTAAAGGGATGTGAACGTTCCCATCAGGATCGAGAGGGGAAACCACGCGACAAAGCCGAGCACCATGATCCAGTTGAGGAGGAGGCCGAAGAACGCCGCACCCCAGCCGAACCCGAGTATGACGGCCCACAAAGGTCGCTCGACCGAACGGACCGCCAGGAAGAGCGGGACCGGCGCGACGAATGCGAGTGGGGCCAACCCGAGAGGCGGGAAGGCCGCCCACATCAAGAGAGCGCTGAGGAGTACGAGACCGGCTTGAACCATTTCCGGGAGGATATCGGAAGAGTCGAGATTCGGGAGACCGTGACACATCCGCCGACCTACTACGTTGGCCCCATGGATGATCTACATGTTGCAATGGCAGCGGCGAAGGCTGGAGGCGAGATCGTTGCGGACCACTTCGGCGTGTCTCCCGATCCCGAGTACAAGGGGAAGTTCGATCCTGTGACAGCGGTTGATCGAGCTGCAGAAGCTGCGGTCCTCGAGGTTATCGGTGAGCACCGACCGACCGACGAGGTAATGGCTGAGGAGAGTGGCGGCACCGTGCACGAAGGCCGCCACTGGATCGTCGATCCGCTCGATGGGACGGTCAATTTTGTCCACGGCATACCCCAGGTCTCGGTATCAGTGGCGCTTTATACGGGGACGAAGGGACTCGTCGGGGTCGTATATGACCCCCTCCGCGATGAGCTCTTCTCGGCAGCAGACAGCGAGGGGGCTCGGCTCAACGGACATGTCATAAGCGTCTCCGCAACCCACGACCTCGAACGTGCCGTCGTCGCGACAGGGT
>JAUVQC010000048.1 GCA_030598305.1 Actinomycetes bacterium | reverse complement strand
TGCGGTCCCGCGTCAATGCACGGCTTCTCGATGCCGGTGTGTGGATGCTTGATCCGTCACGTGTCTACATCGAAGCCGACGTCGATGTGGCGCCGGGCACAGAGATCTACCCCGATACCTATCTCAGCGGCGACACGGTGATCGCGCCCGGCGCATGCATCGGCCCAAGCGTCCAGATTCATGATTCCACGGTTGGCGAGGGTGCAAAGATCGTCAACGCAGTCCTCACCGGGGCAACCGTCGGCGCGGGTGTGTCCGTTGGTCCGTTCGCATATCTCAGACCCGGAGCGGTTCTTGCCGATGGCGCGAAGGCCGGTACCTATGTCGAAATCAAGAACTCCGAGATCGGTGAGGGGACCAAGGTGCCTCATCTCAGCTACATCGGTGATACAACGATCGGGAGCGACACCAATATCGGAGCTGGCACGGTGACCGTGAACTACGACGGATTCGATAAACACCGAACCACGATCGGGGATCGGGTCAGGATCGGGTCGGACACGATGCTGATCGCACCCGTCACGGTTGGCGATGACGCATTCACGGGGGCCGGTTCAGTGATCACCAGTGATGTCCCCGAAGGTGCCCTCGGTGTCGAACGGAATCTACAGGAGAACATTCCGGACTACGCTGAGAGAAGGCGACGACGCGCGGAAGGGGAGCCGGACTGATGAAGCGACCAGGAGTCAAGAGGCTCATGGTGTTCTCGGGGTCCGCAAACGAGGATCTCGGCGCTGAGGTGGCAAAACTCCTCAATGTCGAACTCGGTGGAGTGGAGCGGTCAACATTCGCGAACGGTGAGATCTACATTCGGTACACCGAATCGGTCCGTGGTGCGGACTGTTTCGTGATCCAGAGCCACTCAGATCCGATCAACCACCACATCATGGAGCAGCTGATCATGATCGACGCGCTGAAGCGCGCGTCGGCAAAGCGCATCACGGCGGTCATCCCGTTCTATGGCTACGCACGCCAGGACAAGAAGGGCAGACCCCGCGAGCCGATCTCAGCCAAGATGATCGGAGATCTCTTCATGGCAGCCGGTGCTGACCGTATCGCGTCGGTCGATCTCCATACCGGTCAGGTTCAGGGTTTCATCAACGCTCCGTTTGACTCACTTACCGCTATGCCACTGTTCGAGGACTATCTGACTCGCAAGCTCGATGGCCCGATCACGTTCGTGTCTCCCGACTCGGGCGGTGTGAAGCGCGCGACGACGTTCGCCCGCCACGTCGATGCTGAGGTTGCTTTCGTGTACAAACGGCGCCGCAGCGATGCTCGCAACGAAGTTGCAGCGGAGTGGGTCGTCGGTGACGTGGAGGGCAGGCACTGTGTGATCGTCGATGACATGATCGACACGGCCGGCACTGTCATTGCGAGTGCGGAACTTCTCGTCAAGCGAGGGGCGCTCTCTGTGATCGTGGTTGCAACGCACGGGATCCTCGCTGGCCCCGCCGTCGAGCGGCTCTCCTCGGCACCGTTCGACGAGATCATCATCACGAACACGCTGCCGGTGACAAAGGCAGCACTGACGCTTCCCAATCTGACTGTTCTGTCGATCGCCCCACTCGTGGCCGGGACGATCGAGGCCATCTTCAGTGACCGCTCGGTGAGTGAGCTCTTCAAGGGCGAGAACACCTGAACAGCGACCGGGACCGGTGGCAATGAACCTCACGCCTTCCCAGATCGCCACATTCGCGGCTATCGGATTCCAGATATACCGGCGCCAGTTCCAGTCATCGACCCGCAGAGCTGCTGCGAGGTTCGAGAGCAGGGACTGGGCATCGATACGTAGGGACAATCTTGAGCGCCGTGATGCCTATACGTCAGCTCTTGATGACACGATTCGGTCGATTCTCGATGCTGGCTACGACACGGACGACCGCGATGCCTGGTCGGCGGCGCGCGCTTTGTATCGCACCGAGCATGTGGGCGATCCGTATCAGGAGATCGCGGAGACCTTCTTCAACTCTGTTGCGAGGCGGATGTTCGGTACCGAGGGCATCGACCCGCAGCTCGAGTTCCTCTCCCCACCTCCAATCGCGGCTCTGGACCCGATTCGTCCGATGCTCCGGACGTACAACCAACCTCGCGATGTACGAACCCTTCTCGAGGATCTGCTGAGGGACTGCCGATTCCACGCGTCCTGGGAGGACCGCCATCGCGACCTCGACGCGGCGGTCGAGCTGATGCCGACGGTCCCGGACAAGGTTGAGGTCGTTGGGCAGCTCTTCTACAGGGGGAAGGGAGCGTATCTCGTGGGCCGAATGTTCCACGGAGATGTTGAGACTCCGTTCGCGCTTGCTGTCAGGCATCGCAGCGCAGGTCTCCGCCTCGGCGCTGTGCTCGTGGGCGAGGAGGACATGTCAATCCTCTTCTCTTACACGCGGGCTGCGTTCCTCGTATCGGTTGATGTGCCGCGAGCCCTTGTCGGATTCCTGGCCGATCTCCTTCCGTGGAGGAAGGCCTCGGAGATATACGCGTCGATCGGGTTCCGGAAGCAGTCCAAGACGGAGCGATACCGGGATCTCGCGAAGTATTTGGAAGCCTCGACGGACAAGTTCCAGTACACCCCCGGAATCCCCGGTCTCGTGATGATCGTGTTCACGCTCCCTGGGTATGACGTCGTGTTCAAGGTGATTCGTGACCGTTTCCCACCGCAGAAGGATGTCACCCCGCACGAAGTCGAACGGAAGTATCGGCAGGTTGCGCGACATGACAGGGCAGGACGTCTTGTTGAGGCCCAGCGGTTCATTGATCTTCGTTTGCCCGAGGTTCGGTTCGACCGTGGCCTTCTCACCGAGTTGACGACTGAGGCTGGTCGTACGGTGTCGGTTGCGGGCGGGCAGGTGTCGATCAAGAATGTCTATGTCGAGCGACGCGTGGTTCCCCTGGATATCTTCCTCAAGGAGGCCGAGGAGGATGCGGCTGCGCGTGCGATCATCGGCTACGGGACGGCGATCAAGAATCTCGCGGCCACGAACATCTTTCCCGGCGACATGTTGCTCAAGAACTTCGGCGTGACGTCCCGGGGCCGGATCGTGTTCTACGACTACGACGAGATCTCCGATCTCACGGGTATCCGGTTCAGGCGCTTCCCCGACGGTCCGGCCGATGAGTTGTCATCAACGCCGTCGTTCGGTGTGGGGCCCAACGATGTGTTCCCCGAGGAGCTGCCTCGTTTCCTCGGATTGACCAAGCAGCTCAGGGCCACCTTCGACGAGCGGCATGGGGACCTATTCGACGTAGAGTTCTGGCAGGGCGTACAGAAGCGCCTCGACTCCGGTGAGATCATCGAGATCCTTCCCTACCGGAGAGCTCGCTCGCTCATACAGGTTCCCCCGTCATGAATGCCACCACAATCACCATCTTCACGGGCCGCGAGAAGACGGTCGTGGACATCACGGTCGACGCAGCATCGTTCGTCGAGGGATTTGGCGATGGGTTGCTCAACGTCTTTGTGCCACACGCCACAGCAGGTGTCGCGATCATCGAGACAGGTGCAGGATCGGACACAGACCTCCTCGATTCCATCGACAGGCTCCTCCCGCCCGATGATGGTTTGTATCGCCACCGCCATGGTTCTCCCGGCCATGGAGCGGATCACGTGCTCCCGGGCTGGATCGCTCCCAGCATCGTTGTCCCTGTGGTTGGGGGGATCCTCGCCCTCGGAACCTGGCAGTCCATTGTCCTTGTTGATCCCAACAGGGACAATCCATCGCGAACCGTCAGGCTCTCCTTCTTGACTTCCTGACTCCTGCTTCCGATTCCCCCGAGCGATTCGCTCCTGATTCCCTTAGACTGTTCCACCAGTCCTCCCCCGTTTTTCAGGAGAATTCCACATGCAGCAGGAAACCCTGCGCGCCACCAAGCGCGAAACAGCAGGAACTCGTGCATCGAAGCGACTTCGTCGCGATGGTCGGGTACCCGGTGTTGTCTATGGAACCGACATGGATCCCATCGCCATTCACGTGTCACAACGCGATCTCTACACCGTCCTTCATACTGATGCCGGCTTGAACGCGATCATTGAGGTCGACGTCGATGGCGACTCGGTGCTCACTGTTGCCCGTGAGGTGTATCGCCACCCTGTCCGTGGCGAGATCGATCACCTCGACTTCATCAAGGTCAGTCTCGACACTGAGATCGAGGCAGAGGTTGTGCTGGAATTCGTTGGGGAGGCGATTGGTGTCCTCGAAGGTGGAGGAATCCTCCAGACCCTCGAGGCAACGATATCCATCAGCGCGCTTCCCAACGCCATCCCGTCAGCCATCACTCTCGATGTGACCGCGATGGACGTGGGCGACACGCTCACGGTCGCGGATCTGCCAGAAATGGAAGGTGTTGCGTATGTCAATGACGATGAGCACGCCGTCGTGACGGTGAGCCTGCCAGCCGCAGAGATCGTCGAGGAGCCGGTTCTGGAAGAGGGCGAAGAGCTCCTCGAGGGCGAAGAGGGTGCCGAGGAAGGTGCCGAAGGCGAATCCGAAGAGGGTGCCAGCGAGGACGAGGGCTGATCGCCCCGTCCCAGAGTCGCCTCATCGTTGGGCTCCGGAATCCCGGTCCCGACTACGAGGGAACCCGCCACAACGTTGGTGCGGAAGCGGTACAACGGTTCCTCTCGGACGTCTCAGGAACCCTGAAGAAAGCCAGACAGGGCATCCGTGGCCACGTTGCTGACATCAACCTCGATGGCAAGCGTGCCATCATCGTGCTACCGACGACGTTCATGAATGAATCGGGACAGACCGTTGCGCCCCTCATGCGTTACTACGGCGTCGATCTCGACCAGATGCTCGTCGTCCACGACGACATCGATGTTCCCTTTGGAAAGCTGAAGGTGCAATGGTCCGGTGGCCACGGTGGGAACAACGGTGTTCGGTCCGTCGCCAACTCCCTGAAAACACCTGATTTCTGGCGCCTGAAGATCGGTGTTGGCCGTCCGCCGGGTCGTGTGGACGCTGCCGAATTCGTGCTCGGTCGATTCAAAAAGGCAGAGCGACCGGACGTTGATGTTTCTGTGTACCGTGCAGCAGAGGTGATCGAACGCTTCATTGCCCATGGCGGCGAGGACACGAGGCAGTTCACCGGAGAGTTGAACGACTGACCGGAGCACGGATATGGGCCCACTCGTAGGAGCGATCGATCAGGGGACGACGAGTTCTCGCTTCGTTGTCGTCGATGCAGAGGGAACCTTCGTCGCAATGGCTCAACAGGAGCACAAGCAGGTGCTTCCGCGGCCGGGATGGGTCGAGCACAGGCCCGCTGAGATACTCGCCAACATAGAAGCGGTTATCGCCGAAGCCATGGACACTGCCGGAATCCGCGCAGCGGATCTCGCCGGAGTGGGTATCACGAATCAACGCGAGACGACCGTCGTTTGGGATCGCGAGACCGGAGAGGCGGTCACGAACGCGATCGTGTGGCAGGACACGCGTACCGCGGAGCTTGCGAAGGATCTGACAGCATCGTACGGGACCGAGGCGCTCCGGGCGAAGACGGGCCTCCCACCTGCGACGTACTTCTCGGGACCAAAGGTCAGATGGATTCTCGATCAATACCCCGGCCTCGCTCAACGGGCAGTTGACGGGGAACTTGCCTTCGGCACGATGGACTCTTGGCTTGCGTGGAAGCTCACGGGGCGACATGTCACGGATGTCACCAACGCCAGCCGGACGATGCTCATGGATCTCGAGACGCTTGCGTGGGATGCTGAGCTCTGTGAGGCGATGGGAGTACCGATGGCGATGCTTCCCGAGATCGTGCCATCAATCGGCGATATAGGCGCCTGTAGGGGTGTCCTCGATGGGACGAGGCTGACCACGATCCTCGGCGACCAGCAAGCAGCTCTGGTCGGTCAGGCTGCGTTCGGTGTCGGCGACACCAAGGTCACGTACGGGACCGGAGCGTTCCTTGTGTCCAATACGGGAACCGAGATCGTTCACTCAGAATCGGGGCTGCTTACCACCGTTGCATATCAGGTGGCTGGCGAACCTGCCAAATACGCTCTTGAAGGCTCGGTTGCGATCGCTGGATCCGCAGTGCAATGGCTCAGGGACAACATCGGGATCATCCAGAGCGCCGAGGAGATCGAAGCGGTCGCTTCGACGGTTCCCGACAACGGTGACGTGTACTTCGTCCCTGCGTTCTCTGGGTTGTTCGCCCCGCACTGGCGCGACGACGCACGAGGTGTCGTCACGGGCCTCACACGATTCTCCAACAAGGGTCATATCGCGCGGGCTGTACTGGAGGCGTCAGCATTCCAGATGCGCGATGTGATCGAGGCCATGGTCGCTGACACAGGGACAGAGCTGCCTGAGCTCCGCGTCGACGGAGGAATGGTCGCCAACTCCCTCCTCATGAAGTTCCAGGCCGACATCCTCGGTATCGACGTCGTCGTACCTGCGGTCGTCGAGACCACGGTGCTTGGTGCAGCGTTCGGTGCGGGCATGGCTGCGGGTCTGTGGAGTGGCCCCGAAGAGGTCGCGCTGAAGTGGCGCGAGGCGATCCGGTATCGACCATCCATGGATGAGGAGTTGCGCGCAACGTATCTCCGAGGCTGGTCAAAGGCGATCAACCGATCTCTGGGCTGGATCGAGACATGACATGACACCACCTTCGGGCCTCGCACTCCTTTAGGCTGCTGATCGATGTCGATTCCGAACCTACTCGCGCTACTTCGATTGGTACTGACGCCCATTGCGATGCTCCTGATCCTGCAGTCACCGGGAGACCGTGCGTACGCCGTTGCGGGCACGGCCGTTTTCGTTGTCGCAGCGCTCACAGACTTCGCCGATGGGTACCTCGCGAGACGATGGCGTATCACGACGACGCTTGGGGCGTTTCTCGACACCGTTGCCGACAAGGTTCTTGTGACCGGCGCTCTCCTCGCGCTCGTAGAGATCGGCACGACGAGCAGCTGGGTCGCGTTCATAATCATCGCCCGTGAGATCTCCATCATGGGACTGCGGTCCGTGGCGGCTCTCGACCAATCCACCGTGCCGCCATCGATCTGGGGCAAGTCGAAGGCTGCCATCCAATTCACAGCGATCTCATTCGCGATTCTGCATCTCGACATTGTCATCGGGCCGTGGCGTTTCGATCAATGGTTCATGGCCCTTGCCGTGGTAGTCACCGTTCTCTCTGCCGGTGACTACTTCTCGCGGTTCAGAGCCGTCTTGAATCCTGGTGATCGTGCAGGGTGAGGCCTTTGTAACCGGCGGGAGCGGCCTCGTCGGTGGCCACCTCGCATCCCAGCTTGTTGCGGAGGGTGTTTCCGTGCGCTGCCTTGCACGTTCGGCGGTTGGGGCGGTATCCGTGACAGATCGCGGTGCATCAGTGGTCGAGGGCGATCTGTTCGATAGCGACGCTCTGCGTGACGGAATGTGGGGTGTCGATATCGTCTTCCATGTGGCCGGCGTAAACGAGATGTGCTCGAAGGATCCCGACGCAATGGACCGTGTGAATATCGACGGAACCGTCGCGGTCATCGAAGCTGCGGCAGTCAACGGTGTGAGGCGGGTTGTTTACACCTCCTCGGCCGCTGCGATCGGCGAGCGGCGAGGCATGGTTGGCACCGAGCACACGGTGCATTCGGGTGAGTACCTGTCCGCCTATGCGCGGAGCAAACACCTCGCCGAGGTCGCAGCGTTTGAGGCTGCCGACCGTCTCGGTGTCGATCTTGTTGTGGTGAGCCCCTCGTCGGTTCAGGGCCCGGGACGCTCGACGGGTTCAGCCGAGCTGCTTGTTCGTGTGCTCAACTCGAAGCATCCATTCCTCGTTGACTCCACATTGTCCATTGTCGACATCGAGGACTGCACACGGGGTCACATCAACGCGGCTGAGCACGGACGCGCGGGGGAGCGGTACATCCTGTCCGGCGCAACTCTGTCCGTGTCCGAAGCCGTCGACCTTCTTGCTGCGGCTTCCGGGCGTTCGATCGAGCCCAGGTGGATCAGCGAGAGCCTCACCCGAAGCGTCGGCATGGCGGCAGCAAGGGTTGTCAGCGCCGTGAGGCCCTCGGCCGGTATCTGTCCCGAGCTGATAGCAACGCTCCTCCACGGCCACCGTTTACACGGCTCGAAGGCGGCAAATGAACTCAGGTTCGCCTACAGAGATGTGGTGGACACGTTCGAGCGGACCGTCAGATGGTTTGAAGACGAAGATCTCATCACGTAGGGATGAGATCGGTTCAGTCCGTCAGATCTTCCCGAACTAGGGAACGTTCGTATCTTCCCGACTCGGTCTCGGTGAAACCCATCCGCTCCAAGTACCGGACATGGTGCTTGGTTCGAGCAGATGCCGTGATGGTGGTG
>JAUVQC010000085.1 GCA_030598305.1 Actinomycetes bacterium | reverse complement strand
CTCCTCGGCGGGCGGCCCGGCGGGACAGGAATGGCGATCCTCATCGCAGTTGGCATGCTGATTGGCGCCATCATCCTGATCATCATCGTCAGCTTCCGGCGGGTGCGCGTGAAGCGAACGAAGGAAGGTGCTCTTGAAGCTGCGCGTTGGTCGGCGTTCAGACGATATCTCGCCGACTTCTCCCGTCTTGATGAAGCACCCTCGATATCCCTCGCATTGTGGGACCGCTTCCTCATCTATGCGATCACTTTTGGGGTCGCAGAGGAAGTGCTCGAGCAGGCGCGCCTCCATGCGCCGCCCGACCTCGAACAGCAATCCTCCATCTACTGGTTCGGCCACTACGGATATACGGGTGGTCACACCGAGAATGCCTTCGCCGGGATCGAGTCGGCGCTCACTGGTGCGTTCACGCCACCATCATCGAGCGGTGGCGGTGGTGGCTTCTCCGGTGGTGGTGGTGGCGGTGGTGGTGGCGGTGGAGGAGGCGCCTGGTAGCAGCACCGGGGTCGCAGTGCTCGCGTTCGACAGTCCGCCTACCCTCTACTGTCCAGCATCCACCGACATCCAGGAGCACCCGTGATCAAGATCTCATCCGACGACCCGGTCTTCAAAGCCACGGATTCTGACCCTTCCGTATCGCCCGCAGATGACTTCTATCGGTTCTCCAATGGTGGCTGGCTCGAAGCGAATCCGGTGCCACCGGAGTACGGAGCGTGGGGCTCCGCCCACGAGGTCCACGTACGCAACGAGAAGATCCTCCACGAGTTGCTCAAGGACGCCGCAGCTGCCTCTCGAGAGCGGGGATCCATCGATCAGATGGTTGGGGACTACTACGAATCCGGCATGGGTACCGGGACCATCGAGAACCTCGGGCTCTCCCCCGTCGAACCCTGGCTCAAGAGGATCCAAGACATCACGACAGTGGCTGACGTCACCTCGCTCGCTGCCGAGTTCCATCAGATCGGGATCGGAGTGCTGTTCAGCATCAGCATCATCCCGGATTTCGAGAATCCGAAGGAGAATCTCCTATATCTGGACCAGGGGGGACTCGGCCTTCCGGACCGGGACTACTACCTGCGGGACGACGACAAGTCCACGGCTCTCGTGACCGCGTATCGCGAGCACATCGAAGCGATGTTCGCTCTCTCTCGGTTCGAGACATCCCCTGGTGGCGTCGATGCGATCCTCGCCATCGAAACCGCCATCGCGGAAGCGTCGTTCACCAACGTCCAGATGCGGGACGTCGACCTCATCACCAACAAACTGGACCACGGTGAGCTCACTGAGCTGATGCCCACGTTCAAGCTGGTCGGATATCTCGAGATGATCGGAGCCGGAGATGAGTCGACCATCAACGTCGACAATGTCGGTCTCTACCCGGTACTCGACGAAATGCTGTCGACCACAGGGCTGGACGACTGGAAGGTGTACTTCACCTGGCACCTACTGCGGGCGACCGCATCCTCCCTTCCTGAGAGATTCGAGACGGAGGCATTCGACTTCTACGGGAGGACACTCGGTGGTCAGAAGGCGCAGAAGGATCGGTGGAAGCGTGTCCTGCAGGCTGGTTCGGGTGACATCGGTCAATTGATATCGCGGCTCTATGTCGCCGACAACTTCCCT
The DNA here is from genome assembly GCA_030598305.1 of Actinomycetes bacterium. The sequence goes on along the minus strand of JAUVQC010000085.1, from coordinate 4,528 downwards.
CCAGAGTCCAAGGAGCGCATGGAGGAACTCGTCGACTATCTCATTGTCGCCATGGGCGCTCGGCTCAGATCGCTCGATTGGATGAGCGAGGAGACCAAAGCGGAAGCCCTCCTCAAACTCGAGGGATTCGGTTACAAGATCGGCTACCCGGATGTTTGGCGCGACTACACGGACCTGGAGATCGTGCCTGGCGAGTGGCTTGCCAACCGAGTCGCGGCTTCGCGCTTCGAGTTCAAGCGCAACATCAACAAACTGGGGAATCCCGTCGACCCACATGAGTGGAGCATGGCGCCGCACATCGTCAACGCGTATTACCACCCACTGCGGAACGAGATCGTCTTCCCAGCCGGGATGCTCCAGCCGCCGTTCTTCACCCCGGATGCCGACGACGCCGTGAACTATGGGGCAATCGGGTCGGTGATCGGACATGAGATAACCCATGGCTTCGACGATCAGGGGAGCAAGTTCGATGCAACGGGCCAGATGCGCGACTGGTGGGCAGAGGCCGATGCCGCTGAGTTTGAGAAGCGAGCGCAGGTCGTGGTCGATCAATTCAACGCGTTCGAAGTCGAGGACGGACTCAGCGTCAACGGAGAACTGACACTCGGTGAGAACATCGCTGATCTCGGAGGCCTCAAGATCGCACTTGCAGCGCTACACGCTGCGAGCGGAGAGGGCGGGAACGTCGAAGTCGCAGGGTTGACGCCGGTACAGCGGTTCTACCTGTCCTATGCACGTGCCTGGCGACAGAACTACACCGATGAATACCTCAGGCTTCTCGTGAACTCGGACCCCCACAGCCCGAACCACTTCCGGTGCAACGGGCCGCTCAGCAATCTTGCCTCGTTCGCCGAGGCATTCGGCATCGCTGATGACTCGCCCTCGATGCGGCCCGTGCCGAACCGTGCAGCCATCTGGTAAGAGAACCCAGCATGGGTAATGTCTCGAGCATGGCAAAGCAATACGAATTGACGTTTGGTCGACGCATGGGAAACCGTATCGTCGCGATCATGGCCAAAGCCAACAAGGGACCGTCGTGGGAACTTACGACCACCGGACGCACGTCTGGTGAGCGGCGCAAGGTGATGGTCACACCGGTGACCGTGGACGGCACCGAGTACCTTGTCGCTCCCTACGGCGCGGTCAGTTGGGTACTCAACCTGCGCGCATTGGACCGGGCGACCCTCCAGAGGGGTCGGGCGACAAGTCGCGTCAAAGCAATCGAGATCGAGGGCGAAGAAGCGGGCAGGGCTCTCGCCAAGTACTACAAGGAGACCGAGAAGTACGTTGCCGCCTACTTTGACCTGGCGAAGAACCCGACAATCGTCGACTTCACCCGAGTCGTTGCGGACCACCCGGTGTTCCGGATCGAGCATCCGATGTAGCGAATACCTTCGGTATTCCTGGAGAGTTGGCAACACTGCGTATCCCCAACTCCGGTCAACGTCGTACCTTGTCCCAGAAGGTTGCAACGAGTGCCGCCACAACGAGTGGCCAGATGAGAGGCTGACCGGTCGAGATGGCGAGAACGCCGAGTGCGACCGCTAGACCGAAGCGAAGGAGCCTGTCCCGCGGGTTCATAACGGCCCTTCCTGGTTCACCCTTCACTGCCGCCCCGAACAGCCGCTTGAGGGCTCCGGGGGTCTGAGCACCAACCGATCTCCCGATCTCCTGCCCATCCTTGAGTGCCACGATCGTTGGCACCGCCCTGACGTTGTACGTCGACGCCCGTTGGGCATTCCTCGCTGCGTCCAGAGGCGTGAAGTCAACCTCACCGTCGAAGTCTTCAGCGACCTCTTCGACCAGTGGAGTCATCAACCTACAGATTCGACAGTTCTCGCCCGTGAAGTACAGGATCTCAGCAGAAGTCGTTGCCATACGCTCAGAATAGGGCTGGCATCTGGTTTCGCATTTCTGTGCTCTGCCCCGTCGAAACAGGTTGGCCGCCCCCGAAGGAGCGGCCAAAGCCTTTCGAAACCCGTGCTCTCAGTCTCCGAGTGCACTTTCGTCCGGACGGGCGATCAGCGCGAGTACGCCACCGATCGCGGCCAGCACCCCGCCTAGCGGCAGGAGATACCAGCCAAAGCTGATCGACACCGTGAAAGCCTCCGGAATCTGGCCACCCGCTGCCATCTGACCGAACGCGTCCTGCAACGCACTTGCATCGTCCAGCGCCCCGATGACGGCGACGATCCCGATGATCATCATGACGACACCCAGGACGGTGACAACGAGACCGTTCATTCGAGACAACGCTTCCTTGATCTCAGGTAGCAGTGAGACGCCCAGCACCGCGACGAGGGCGATCAAGAATACGCCCGTTCCCGCGAGATTGTCATCCCACATCGAGATGAGTATTCGATCGAATCCATCGGGAATGGCGCCAGCAGTCGCTTCGCTCAATGCCGGCATCATGTCCTCGGCCACGCTGCTTGCCGACGCCGACTTCAAACCCAGCCCGATAATCGCCAGCACCGAGCCGACAAGGGTCGTTATCCGTCCAAAATGCATAGGTCTTCCTTTCTTCGCACACGCAGCGTAGGGAACACACCACCACGAATACAAGCGTATGCGGCGTGTGGCGATGCAAGGCCTGTCCGGGCGCCGTCATGAAACCGTCCTCATCGAGCATCCCGCCTTATCCGATGACCCGATGAACGTGCGAGGCTGTGTGCCCGATTAGGGAGTGTTCTCAGACACCCTCCGGTTTTCCGTCTGAAGGCTGCCAGACAGGCCCGGAATCAGGTGGCAGGTACTCCTTGATCGGTTTTGCGGGCACCCCGCCCGCAACGGTGTAGTCCGGGATGTCCCTTGTAACCACTGAGTTGGCGCCGATGATGCACCTGTAGCCAACATTGACTCCGGCCATCAGCACCGTGTTGTATCCGAGGACGCTGTTGTCGCCAACCGTGACCGGAAGACCGGATCGTCCTCCATACGCTATTGGAAGCGAGAAGTCGTCGAATGGATGCGTATGCGTCTCGATTGTCACTCCCGCTGCGACCATGACGAACGCCCCGATGCTTATCTCCGCCCTGTCATCGAGCATGACGTACCTGTTGATCAACGAGTGATCCCCTATCGAGATGTTCGAGCCCGTGGAGAACAACACGTTGTGATGGAAGATGACACCATCGCCACAGGACCGAAAGATCTTCTGCGCAAGGATTCGTCGGACGGGGATCGCAAGTGACTGGATCATCGACGCAGGTGTCTTGTCGAACATTCGCCAGAACATCGTGTAGAAGAGATCGGGGTCCTGTGTTGGTTCGATCGCTCGGCCCTTGAACGGGTCAGGTGGCATAGGGACAACGCCGGTTTCGTACACCGAGACAGCGAGCTCATTCGCGTCAGCGAGGAAGCGTTCCCCGGTCCCGATGAGCGCGTCGGACCGGACCAGGTCGCTGAATCCATCCAGGAGTTCGTCAACCCACGCCTGGTCAGGAGACTCGGTCATGCAGCCTCCGCGCGGTCGGGTGCGACGGTGGACGCGATCGGGATCTGAGGGCCTCCCTGGCGATTGTGATCGCGTACCGTGACACCACGTCGATGCGACCGAGCATCGGACCGTACCTGGCGCCCATCTTGGACATCCCCGGTCTGTAGATCCTCGGAATCGGTACTTCGCGCATCCTCAACGCGTTGCTCGTGGTGCAGAAGAGCATCTCGAGCTCACTCTCGTATCTTTCGCCACGCAGGCCAACGCATGCCACAGCACGCGGACTAAGCGCCCTGTACCCGCTGAACGGATCGGTCACGGTCGTGTCGAGGAGCATCCGAAGGGCTGTGCGTACGGAGAACCGAACCAGGTATCGATTCCACGGTGTGTTGCCCCTTCCGCCGCCATCGATGTACCGCGAGCCGACAACGACATCTACCGAACCTTTGAGGATCGGAGTCACCATCGCTTCGAGACATGCAGGGTCATGTTGGCCATCTGCATCCATCATCACGAGTACGTCATAGGACTCGTCAACGAGAGAATCAAGACCTGCCTTGAGGATCGCGCCCTTTCCCCGATTCTCGGCACGATCGAGCACCTCGACTCCCGCTGAGATCGCAACGTCCACGGTTGCATCTGTTGAACCATCGTTGAGGACGATCGGTCGGACCTCGTGCACTCGGACACACGGAGGCATGTCGGCAAGCAGTTTCCCGAGAGCGGCCTCCTCGTTGTACGCAGGTATGAGAACGATGATCATCGTTTCACAATAGAGACCCGGAAGACAGATTGCTGAGTTTCTGACTAGCCAAGTACGGGAATCGAGATCGTCGACGGCCTCACGCGGACCAGGCAGTCGATTCGGTGAGCCGCATCATCGAAACGACCGACCCACACACGTCCGTGTGCCGGTGTTGATGATGGGTCGAGGGCGAACACCAGATGGTGGCCGAGCTCATGGGCCAACGTCATGAGAGTGGTCGTCCTGCCAAGCCGGATCGCGCCGAAAGGAGCGAGGGGAGTACGCATGCCTTGCTCGATCTCATCGACCCTGTCGCCACCGTGGAGCGCAACCAGTAACCACCG
>JAUVQC010000044.1 GCA_030598305.1 Actinomycetes bacterium | reverse complement strand
GTGCATGATCCCCTGTCCGCTGGCACGACATTCACCTATCAGGAACCCCTGGACGTCGACTCCATGAACCGTGCGGTTGCCACTCTGGTTGGATCGCACGACTTCGCTGCGTTCTGCCGCAAACAGGACGGCAAGGCGACGAAACGTGTCGTGCTGTGGGCGTACTGGCGACGAACCGGGGACATCGTGGAGTTCTCGATCGGTGCCAATGCGTTCTGCCACCAGATGGTGCGCTCGATCGTCGGTGCCTGCCTCGAGGTGGGGAGGGGACGGATCGCGCCGGACGCTGTCCTCGAGATCCTGGCATCCCAGGATCGGCACCGATCGGCGGGCGCTGCTCCGCCCCACGCACTCGTTCTGGTCGCCGTTGCCTACGATTACGAACCGTTGCCCCGGCCTTCCTGGGTGCCAGAGACCTCATAGTCCCCCAGCGCATCGAGGATCGCTCCGACGTGCTCGTGGCTCCGTGTCTCGAGCGTGATGTGGATCTTGACGGTGCCGAACTCGCGGTCGGTTCCTTCCCTGTGGTGGTCGACAGACAAGACGTTGCCACCAACGGCACCTACACGGGTGAGCACCTCGGCGAGACGACCCGGCTCGTCAGGCACCGTGACCCAGAAGGAGGCGTACCTCCCTCGTGCTTCAAGGCCATGGCGCACGATGCCGTCGATTACGAGGAGGTCGACGTTGCCGCCCGACAGGACCGCGACGGTTCTTCCCGATGGCTCGACAATCCCGCTCAGCAAAGCGGCCAATGTCACTGCTCCCGACGGCTCGACGAGGAGCTTCGATCGTTCCAGCAGCAAGGCGACCGCTTCTGTTGTCTGGCGATCGCTTACAAGGACGATCTCATCCACAAGGTTCTCGATCATCGAGAAGCACATCTGGGATGGCCGCGATACCGCAATGCCGTCTGCGATCGTTGGCCGCGGATCGATTTCTGTGGCCGTACCTGTTCTCCGAGCCGCCAGGTAGGTCGGCACACCGTCGGATTGAACCCCCACGATCCTCACGGATGGCCGCAGGTGCTTGAGCGCAAGGGCCGACCCCGAGATCAGGCCCCCTCCTCCGATGGGGATCAGGACGGTGTCGACATCCGGGAACTGTCCGTGGAGCTCCATCCCAAGGGTGCCCTGGCCGGCCACGATTCCTGGATCGTCGTACGGATGGATCAAACCAGCCCCGGTCTCGGCACTGTGCGCCACGGCGTGGTCGGTCGCCTCCGCAAGATCTGCGCCGACGAGGACAACCTTTGCTCCGTATGCCTTTGTTGCCTCCACCTTTGGGATCGCGGCGGCTTCCGGCATGAAGACGGTTGCCTTTATGCCGAGCTCAGAAGCAGCGAGCGCGACTCCCTGGGCATGATTACCCGCCGATGCTGCCACCACTCCGGTTGCGCGCTGTTCGTCACTGAGCAGTGAGAGTGCGTTCATGGCGCCCCGGATCTTGAACGACCCTGTCCTCTGGAGGTTTTCAGCTTTCAACGAGATGTCTGCATCGAGCATTCGTGAGAAGGACAGAGAGGGGAGCGTCGGTGTCTCCAGCACCACTCCTTGGCCGCGGACCCGCGCGGCTTCAATGTCTGAGAACGTGACAGGTTTCAACGTGGTTCCTCCCTCGGCGAGGGTAGTGCTCTGACGACGAGCGTCCGTGGTCAGATCGTCCACCTGAGTGCTCCAAAGTTGGTTGGCCATTACATCAAGGAACCGATACCATACGTATCCGCTCCCAGCTGGGAGCTGTTTCCTGACGCCATTTACCGGGATAGTTACCTCATGAAGGCACAGCTGCAAAGAACGTTTTCGCCCAAACCGGGCGACATCGAGCGCTCGTGGTACGTCATCGACGCCACGGATGCTCCCCTTGGCCGACTCTCATCGGAAGTCGCGCAGGCCCTGCGTGGTAAGAGCAAGCCAACCTATGCACCACACGTCGACGGCGGCGACTTCGTCATCGTCATCAACGCTGAGAAGGTGTACGTATCTGGTAACAAGGAGACCGACAAGGTCTACTACAGCCACTCGGGATATCCCGGTGGACTGCGTGCCGATACTCTCGAGCACGTTCGGAAGAATCATCCTGAGCGTCTCGTCGAACAGGCCGTCAGGGGAATGCTCCCGCACAACCGCCTCGGTCGCCAAATGTTCACAAAGCTCAAGGTGTACGCCGGACCGGATCACCCGCACCAGGCACAGCAACCTGAGACCATGGAACTCAAGTATCGAAAGGCCGAAGCCTGATGGCAAACGCAAAGCCGCTCGTCCAATCAACCGGCCGTCGCAAGACCTCTGTTGCCCGTGTCCGCATCTACGACGGAACAGGCGAGTACACGCTGAATGGTCGGACGATGGACGACTACTTCACCGATCCGGAGTTGCGTCGTCGTGCTCATGAGGCGTTCAAGGTCGTTGACCTCGAAGGTCGTTACGACATCAATGCAACCCTTCACGGTGGAGGCACGACAGGACAGAGCGATGCACTCCGTCTCGGTATCGCACGCGCACTCATCGAACTCGATCCCGAGCTGCGTCCTGCTCTCAAGAAAGAGGGCATGCTGACGAGGGACTCCCGCAAGGTCGAGCGCAAGAAGTACGGTCTGCGCAAGGCGCGCCGAGCTCCACAGTTCACCAAGCGTTAGTCTCGGTTCCCTACATGTCGTATCTTCGACGGGGGATCACACTGCATGGGAACTGAACAGCACCACCTCTTCGGAACCGACGGTGTCCGTGGTAGCGCGAACTCCGAGCTGACCCCTGATATCGCGTTCAATCTCGCCCGTGCTGCGGGTGAACATGTGTCGGGTCACGTTGTCATCGGCCGTGACACGAGAAGGTCCGGGCCGATGCTCTCCTCTGCTGTCATGGCCGGGTTCAACTCCGTCGGGATCGATACGGTCGACCTCGGGATCATCCCCACGGGCGCCGTCTCCCGTCTCACCAGAGACACCGCAGCGACCTATGGCGTCGTGATCTCTGCGTCGCACAACCCCGCACCGGACAACGGTATCAAGTTCTTTGCAAGGGACGGCGCCAAGCTCGACGACGACGCTGAAGCCGCAATCGAGAAGCGGTTCTTCGATGAGCGTCCCTATTCCAGGGCGGTTGGAGCCAACATCGGGATTCAAACCGCAATGCCCGACGCGATCGAGCGATATGCGGACAAGGTGGCTCGCACTGTTGCCTATTCAATGAACGGTCTCGAGTTCGTCATCGACACCGCCAATGGTGCAGCGTTCGCTGCAGCTCCCTATCTGTTCGACAAAGTGGGAGCGAGCGTGAAGGTGATCGCAGATTCACCCGACGGGATGAACATCAACGACGGCGTCGGTGCCACACATCCTGAGGCCGTAACCAAGGCCGCCGAAGGCAAGATCGGCATGGCGTTCGACGGTGACGCCGATCGTCTCATCGCAGTGGATGAGGACGGTGAGGTCGTCGACGGTGACGTCATCATGGCGATCTTTGCCCAGTGGCAGCTCGAGCGCGGGAAGTTGAAGAACAACACGGTCGTTGCAACAGTCATGTCGAATCTTGGGTTCATCCAGGCGATGGAACGCCTCGGCATCGAAGTGATCGTGACCCCGGTCGGTGATCGTCACGTTGTCGATGCAATGCGCAAGTCGAGTGCCGTCGTTGGAGGTGAGCAGTCAGGTCACATTCTCCTTGAGGACCGTTCAACTGGTGACGGACTACGCACCGCGCTGCGTCTTATGGAAGTCATTGCATCAACGGGTAAGGAGCTCAGGGAGCTCCGCACGGTGATGACCGGACTGCCTCAGGTGCTGACGAACGTCGACGTCCGGTCGAAGAACGGCTGGCAGGACAATGTGCAGATCAGCAAGGCCACTGCTGCTGCGGAACGCGAACTCGGCAGTCGGGGTCGCATACTCGTTCGGGCGTCGGGTACCGAACCGCTGATCAGAGTCATGGTCGAGGCACCCACGGCGTCCGAGGCGGCGAACGTCGCCGGTTCTGTCGCGGACGTGGTGACCGCCGAACTCGCATAGCTTCCCTTCTCGGATTTTGGCGTTTGCTGCGGGAATATGCTCCCGCCCCTCACGCCAAAACCCCTCAGGATTGCGCGTGGAGTGCGATCACGCGTGCGGCGACTGGTTCCATTCCCTCGACTGGTTCCTCGATGTGCTGAGCATCGGCGAGTGGGAGGGCGAGCGCGACTACTGCTGGTTTGGTGAAGAGTGCATAGGCGGATGAATCAACGCTTTCGGCAGCGGAGTTCTTGAGCAGTCGATGCGCAGTTGTGATGTCGGGCCCGAGTACATCGACGTGATCCCCTATGGCCTGCACGAAGTAATCGCCGTGGTGGATGATGAACTTGAGGTCCAGGGCGTTCTTCCGACTACATGCATCACAGGTGCACGTCCACACGAGCCCAACCTCGTCGAGGCGGTCGATGAAGTTCCCGTAGCAAGCCCGCACGCAGTCCACCATCGCCTCACCATGGGGCGTTGCATCGGTCGTCGCGACGGCGAACACGGCATCTCCTTCGAACTTGACGAGCGTCATCGGTGGATCGATTCCCTTCGCGATCCCATCGAGCAGGCTTGACATGAGTGCATATGCTTCGGGAATCTGGCCATCTGCAAATGCGTCGTCCTCGTGCGCCCGGCGGACATCATCGAGGAACGATGTGTACCCGGAGATGTCCGCGAGGAGGATCGCGCCGCTGTAGTGCCCGGGTTGTAGCTGTGGGTTCGTCAAGTGCCCCTCCGCCCTCGGCCGCAACAGTAGTCGCCGATATCAGACCGTGTGAACGGCCCGACCTGGCTGCTTGCGCCCTTTGCCGATGACCGTGTCTAGGCTTGCTTCTACAACAGAACTGACACGGAGATGCATTCTTCACAGCGCCTGCCCTCGCGATGCGAGGCGACGAGGAAGAGGGTTATCGAAATGTTCGGCGGATGCCCTCTCGGCCGCTCACGGTCGTGACGAGTTGGTACAAACCCCGGAAGCGATTTCGGAGACAGAAGCCACCTCGATGTGAGTGGGGAGACCCACCATCCGCATCTCCTGTCACCTGACGAAAGGAGATCGCGCGTGTGCGGGATCATGGGATACGTGGGGCCGCAGCAAGCTGGCCCGATTCTGGTCGACGGCCTCAAGAGGCTCGAGTACCGGGGGTACGACTCTGCCGGGATCGCTGTGAGCAACGGTGACATCCGCGTGCAGAAAGCCGAGGGCAAGATCGCGAATCTCGAGGCACTTCTCGAGATGGATCAACCGGAGGGGACCATCGGCATCGGCCACACACGTTGGGCCACACACGGTGCGCCGACCGATGCAAACGCCCATCCGCATACCGATCCATCAGGCGAGTTCGTGGTCGTTCACAATGGGATCATCGAGAACTTCCAGAACATCAAGGATGAACTGGCCGGTCACGGTGCTGAGTTTGCCTCCGAAACAGACTCCGAGCTTCTCGCCCATCTCGTCGCAAGGGAGTACGACGGTGATCTCGTCGAAGCGGTTCGCAGGACAGTTGCTCTCTCAGAGGGTGCCTATGCCATGGTCGTCATGTCCAAGCGTGAACCGGAGAAGATCGTCGCGATCCGCAAGATCAGCCCGTTGGTCGTTGGCCTTGGCGATGGCGAGACCTACCTCGCTTCTGATATCCCCGCCGTGCTTCACCGCACGCGCGACTTCATGATCATCGAGGACGACGAGATGGTGATCGTGACCGCTGACGGTGCCACCGTCGAGACGATTGACGGCGCATCGGTCGACCGGGATGTCATCCACATCGACTGGGATGCGGGGCAGGCGGAGAAGGGCGGCTACGAGCACTTCATGTTGAAGGAGATCCACGAACAGCCCGATGTCATCACCGAAACGCTCGGTGGGCGGTTGAACGATGACGGAAGCGTCAGCCTCGAAGGTGTGCAGTTCGATGACGGATACATTGCCGATCTCGATCGCGTATGGATAACGGCCTGTGGTACGGCGTACCACGCAGGGCTCATCGGTCAGGAGATCTTCCGGCGTGTGCTCAGGCTTCCGGCCAACGTCGAGTACGCGCACGAGCTCCGATACGCAGACCCGATCATCGGTCCGAGGGAACTGATGATCGCCATTTCACAGTCAGGCGAGACCGCCGACACACTCGCTGCAGCTCGCATCGCCCCGGACCATGGATCCCGGATGCTCGCGATCACGAACGTGGTCGGGTCGACCTTGTCCCGGTACGCCGATGACATCCTGTACACACGTGCAGGTCCGGAGATCTCAGTTGCATCCACGAAGGCGTACATGGCAATGCTCATTGCACAGTACCTACTCGCCCTTCGACTCGGTGCGGCGCGCGGAACCGTCGATGAGGAACTCGCTCAAGCAGTGAGCCACGGTCTCCATCGGATGCCAGCGGCGATCGAGGAAGTCCTTAGGCGGGAACCGGAAGCAATCGCTGCGGCAGAGGCAGTTGTCACTGCAGATGACGTGTACTTCATAGGTCGCGGACTTGACTACGCGATCGCAATGGAAGGGTCGCTGAAGCTCAAGGAGATCTCGTACCTCCACTCCGAGGCGATGCCGGCCGGTGAGCTCAAGCACGGGACGCTCGCCCTCATCACCGATGATGTGCCCGTCGTGGTGATCCTTACCCAGCGAGACGTATATGACAAGACGATTTCTGCTGTCCAGGAGGTCAAGGCCCGCGGTGGGAAGATCATCGCGGTTGCTTACGACACCGACACAGAGATCGACAAGTACGCGGACATCGTGATGCGGATTCCCGACATGGATGATCTCCTCGCACCGGTCGCCGCAGTTGTGCCATTGCAGCTGCTTGCCTATCACGTGGCTCTCCAGCGTGGCCACGACATCGACCAACCGAGGAACCTGGCAAAGAGCGTCACTGTGGAATAGGAGATTTTCGATTTCGGGTATTCGACTTCTGGTGAGACAATATCTGTAGAGGTACATGAGCCGTGTTGAAGACGTTGACCGGTACCTGAGGGCGTATTTCGCCGCTCAGAGGATGCCGGAGCCCCCAACGACGGAAGAACGCGTTCGACCCTTCGTAACCATCTCGCGGCAAGCGGGAACGGGAGCCCACGCCCTCGGTGACGCGATGCTCGACGTCTTCTCGCAAAAGCGCGATGCCGATCTCTTCGACGGATGGCAGGTCTTCGACAAGAGCCTGTGCGAGATCGTTGTCCAGGACGGACGCTTCGCAAGATCTCTCGATTCACTCATCGAAGAGGAGTACCGGTCCAAGACGAACGACTTCTTCCACCAGATGATGAGGTCGACCGTTGACCAGTCGATGGTCATGAAGCGTGTGTTCCTGGTGGTGAGGACCGTCGCGAGCATGGGCAAGACGATCATCGTCGGAAGGGCGGGATCCCACGTGACCAAGGATATGCCACAAGGCGTGTCGATACGGCTTGTTGGTCCTGAGGATTTGCGCATCAGGCGCGCCATGGCTGTCAATGACATCAGTGAGAAGGACGCCCGGGCCGGAGCCCGCAAGCGGGACTCAGCAAGGGCGCGACTGTTGAAACAGCACTTCGGGACCGATATCGATGATCCAACGGCCTATGACGCCATCTTCAACGCTGGAAACGTGGATCACGTCGAGATCGCCTCTTCGGTCGCCTGCCTCATCCGCGAACGTGTCTCGCGTACCTGATGGCTGAACGCATCCTGGTGGGACACTTCCTCACGAGGGAAGAGGCGGCCCTGCGGGCTTGCGTACCGACCGAGGAACTGATTCATCGACCTGATCTGCTCAGGATCGGCGGTGTCTGGCTCGAGGAGGTCTACTTCGAGTTCCAGTTCGATGGGTCGGGTATCAGGGCAGGGCTGGCGTCAGTCGTGGGACAGCTGAAAGGCTACTTTGATGACCTCACGATCGCGGACTGGCTTGCTCGACCGAACCCGGTTCTCTCCGGTACGACGCCCCTTCGCTGGGTCGCCGCCTCCCGCGATGATGACATGCTCGCCAAAGCAGCATCGAATGCGGGCCCCGGTTGAGCTACGCTCACGTGCATGGAAATCGTGGGTCTCGGAATCGATCTCGCCGATGTCGCGAGGGTTCGCCGGCTCCTGGAGAAGGACCCGGAGGGCTTCCGGCGTCGGTGCTTCACGGATCACGAGTGGGACTACGCCCACCGCTTCGCGGACCCGTCCGAGCGGCTCGCCGCAAGATTCGCCGGCAAGGAGGCTGTCATGAAGAGCCTCTTCACCGGATGGCGGCGCATCCCCTGGACCCATGTCGAGATCACGGGCGGTGGACCGCCTCGAGTGAACTTGCTCGGCAAGGCACAGCAACGCGCGGACATGCTCGGGGTGGTCGACATCAAGATCACAATCACGCACACGCGAAATGACGCAATGGTCTTCGTTGTTTCACAGAAGGAACACACCTGATGGACCCCATCGTGAGCGTCGATGAAATGCGTAGGATCGACGCGGAGACGACGGCTGACGTCGACCGGCTGATGGATGCAGCGGGGAACGGGGTCGCGCTGTCGGCCGCGTCGATGGGTAT
>JAUVQC010000028.1 GCA_030598305.1 Actinomycetes bacterium | reverse complement strand
TGGGAGGCCGTGCATGCGGATGCTACGAGAGCGATACCCATGATTCCGACTGCTGTCCTCGACTGCATAGATGCACGGTAACGCGGATCTTCGAATCCACTCAACGCACTGAATCGTTGATAATGGGTCCGTGCTATCGATCACAGGGGTCCACAAGAGGTTCGGCGACGTCGTCGCGCTCGACGGCGCAGGCTTCACCGTTGATCGCGGCCGCATCCTTGGGTTCCTCGGACCCAACGGTTCGGGGAAGACGACGATGATGCGCGTCGTGTTCGACCTTGTGCGACCCGACCAGGGGCACGTCACATGGAACGGTGCTCCCGTCGATGCCAGGGCACGCCTCGGATTCGGATACATGCCAGAAGAGCGCGGGCTGTACCCAAAGATGAAAGTCGGTGACCAGCTCATCCACTTTTCTCGCCTATCGGGTCTGTCGCGGGCAGCGGCAGTTGACGCGGTTCATCACTGGCTGGATGTCCTAGGACTTGGTGACCGGATGGACGCCAAGGTGGAGGAACTCTCACATGGAAACCAGCAACGGGCACAGCTTGCCGCAGCGCTCGCCCCGAACCCGGAGCTTCTCGTACTCGACGAGCCATTTGCCGGACTTGACCCGATCGGCGTCGAGTCTCTCTCGAACACCCTTCGCGACCTTGCAGCGGACGGTGTCACGATCGTGTTCTCGAGTCATCAACTCGACCTCGTTGAGGATGTGTGCCAGGACGTGGCGATCATTGCAGAAGGGAAGGTCGTTCTTTCGGGGGATCTCGCTGGTATCAAGTCGCAGTCGACGAGCCGCCGACTCACGATCAGCGTCGACGGTGAACCCTGGGTGCCGGTGCTTCCGGGGCTTGAATTCGTCGAAGTCGAGGGCCGTGCCCACTGTGTGGTGCCTGACGATGCCCCATTGGCCGAGATCCTGGAAGCGGCCGGCAGCGCGGGAACGGTGACGACGTTCACGTTCGAGCCCCCTCATCTGTCCGACCTCTTCCGAGAGGCGGTGCGGTCATGAAGCCGTGGATGCAGGTGTGGCTCCTGGCGAAGCGGGAGTTCATCGAGCGAGCGAGGAGCAAGGCCTTCATCATCGCGATGGCGCTGATCGCTGTGGCGATCCTTGCGATCGGACCGATCACCAATGCTGTCACCGGTGGGGAGCCCGAAGCCACAACGATCGGACTCGCGGGAACCCATCCGGATGGTCTTGCCGTTGAACTCGTCGTTCAGGGCGAACTTTTCGGAATCGAGATTGAGGTTGTCACCTACCCGTCAGCGACTGACTTCAAGCCCTTCCTTGAGGAGGGGTTGACCGACGCTGTGCTGGTGGATGGTCAGGAGCTCATCTTCCACGACCATGTCTCAACGGGGCTGACGGCTCTCATACAGCGCTCGCTCGACTCGGTGAATACCCGAGCGACGCTCGAGGACCTCGGGCTCTCGGACGAAGACATCGCGTCCGTGGAGGCTTCACCGACCGTCACCGTGTCTACAGTCGAGGACCCTGAGCCTCAGGACGAGGCACGGAGGGGTGCTGCCTTCTTCGGGGCCATCCTCTTGTACATCTCCATCATCATGTTCGGCCAGTTCGTCGCGATGGGGACAGTCGAGGAGAAGCAGAACAGAGTCGTAGAGATCGTCCTGTCCCGCGTGCGCTCGTGGCAGGTCCTCGTTGGCAAGGTCGCTGGCATTGGATTGCTCGGGTTGTTTCAGCTCACGATCCTCGCCGGTGCCGCATACGCATCAGCGCAACTAGCGGATCTCGCCGATATCGATGTGCGAGCGATCGGCCTTCCGATTATCGCAAGCGTCTTCTTCTGGTTCATACTGGGCTACACGTTCTACGCATTCCTCTACGCCGCGGTCGGCTCAACCGTGTCCCGCCAGGAGGACCTCCAGAGTGCGCTCATGCTCCCGATCGTGCTGATCCTCCCGGGTTATCTGCTGGCCATCGCGGCTGCCGAGAATCCTGATGGCATCTTCCCGCGCGTCGGCTCGCTCCTGCCGATGTGGGCCCCGTTCGTCATGCCGGTACGCATCGCCGCGGGTTCGGCACAACCATGGGAGGTGGCAGTTGCGGTGATGGGCTCGATCATCGGCGCGGTCGTGCTTGTCTGGATCGGATCGCGGGTGTATCAAGGAGCGCTTCTACGAACCGGTGCGAAGGTGAAGCTCAAGGATGCGTGGAGGGCTGCGGCCGAGTAGTTGCAGTCAGTGCGTTGAACTCGATCGAAGCGGGGAGGTTGCCGCTTCCCACGTCTTGAAGACCTTGAGCAGACGGCCGGGGACCTCGAGCATGGGAACATGACCGACATCTTCGAACAGCACGACTGTCCAATCGGGCCGTTGTCTCCCGATCCAGCGAGCCGCCGCTTCATGAACGAGTTGATCCTCGGATCCGTGGACCACGAGTGTTGGCTGTGTCACCTTGTGGATGAGATTGCCGAATCGGGTCTTCTTGAAGACATAGGGAGCGATCGAGTTCATCGCCTCGACCAGGGCACCGGTTGCCCACGGCTGGGTGCGGCGAAGTGCTGCGATCTCTGTGGCGTGCTCCCAGACCTCGGATGCGAGCGATTCCGGGTGTTTGGCCACGAACGTAAGAGCCTCAACCACGCCTTCGTCGACAGTGATCTGATCTCGGAATGTGTCGATCAGTTTCTCTCCGAGCCACGGTATGAGGGGGACTGAGAGCCGTGCCGCGGCGTGGAAGTTGATCGATGTCCACGAAAAGACAGGCGCCGCAGGATCGACGAGAACGAGGGAGTTGACGCGGTCGGGGTACAGCTCCGAGACGAGGACCGATATGAGACCACCCATGGAGTTGCCGATCAATAGGGCATCTCCACCGAAGTGGTCGATGACATCCTTGACCAATTCTGCGTTTCGTTCAACCGACGAACCTCCTTCGAGCGGCGGGGTGAACCCGAAGCCGGAGAGATCGGGCGCTATGACCCTGTGGTCCACAGCGAGCTTCGGAGCGATCAATGCCCAGTTGTATGCCGATCCTTCGAGGCCATGCACACAGACGATCAGCGGACCCTCGCCCCCGTAGTCGAGAATGCTCACCGGTCCACCGAGGTCAATGGTGTATCGCTCCATGGTGCCTAAACACCCAACCCGTCGAGCAGCTTCCCAGTGTCGATTGGTGCAAAGATGCCCTGGAAGTAGAACCTGCTGACACCGAGGTCCGAGAATGCTGCGAGCTGTTCGTTGACCTGCTCGTACGTACCTCGAGGTGTCTGGCGTTTCTCGTAGTGCCCCTCGAGTTCCTCCCTGCTGATTCCGGCTTCGGCGGCATTGGAGTTCATCATCTCGTCGAACTCGGCCTCGGTTGCGGCAGCAACCACCTGGCCGCTCGATGACAGGCGGATCTCGTCGGGGTCCCGACCGGCCTCAACCGCTGCATTGCGGAACCGTTCCACGCGCTCAGCCATGTCCGGTCCGGGATAGATGTTGAACTCGTCCGCGTACTGACCAGCGAGGCGTGGTGTCCTGTACTTACCGGTTCCGCCCACCAGAAGTGGGAGCTTGCCAATGGGTGCTGGGGAGAGGGGGAAGGCCTCGAGTTCGTAATGCTCTCCTTTGAAGCCCGGGTGCTCGGGATCGAAGCCCGCGGTGAGGTATTGGAGTGCTTCTTCGAGGTGGAGAAAGCGGTCGGTCATGTCGGGATAGTCGAATCCGAAGACCTCGTGCTCGCGATCCATCCAACCGGTACCGACGCCAAGGGTGAAGCGACCACCGGACATCCGGTCCAGCGTCACAGCCATCTTCATCAGCACTGCAGGGTGCCGGAACGTGATCGGCGACACCAACATCACAAGGTCGAGGCCGTCGGTGTCGCGCGCAAGGCCGCCGAATTGGATGAAGGCATCCGGTGCGGGTGTCTCCTTCGCCTTCTCCTCATCGAGAGCCAACAGGTAGTGGTCGGGAAGCGCAATGGCCACGAGATCACGGTCGATTGCGAACGATGCCGCGTCGAGCAGGTGGGCGTATGGTCCAGCGACCTGTAGTGCGTATTCCATGGCGTCTCCTCCTCCGGGTAGCGTAGGGATGCAACGGCCCCCGGCAATCGGACCTCTGGATTCTGTCACCGGTTCCCCATAGGGTGGAGAGGAAGGAAGGATTTCATGGCACAGTCGTACTTCAGCTGCAAAACCCAATTCCGGCAAAGGAGGGCTGTCCGTGGCTAACTCATACTTCACTCCGGGGGTCTTCAAGTTCCTTCGAGAGCTTGAAGAGAACAACAACCGTCCGTGGTTCGAGGAGAACAAGCAACGCTATATCGACACCATCCGAGAGCCAGCGAAGGTGTTCATTGAAGACTTCGGGGAGCGCCTGCAAGCCATTTCGGATCACTTCGTCGCCGATACCCGAACGAACGGTGGATCGCTCATGCGTCCGTACCGCGACACAAGGTTCAGCCAGGACAAGACGCCATACAAGACGAACGTCGGTATCCAGTTCCGTCACGAACAAGGCAAAGACGTCCACGCGCCGGGTTTCTACATCCATATCGAACCGGGTGCCTGCTTCGCCGGTGTTGGCATGTGGAACCCCGAGCCGAAGGTCGCCCGCCAGATCCGTGAATCCATCTACGCCGATCCGGATGGTTGGAGGAAGGCAACGAGATATCGATCCTTCACCGATGTCTGGGATCTCGACCCTGACGACGATCAGCGACTCAAGCGAGTCCCAAGGGAATTCGACGTGGACTTTCCATATGCCGACGACCTGAGGATGAAGAGCTTCATCGCAGGACACAAGATGACGCAGAAGTCTGTCTCCAGTCCCGAGATCGATGTCACGCTCGCAAAGGCGTTCAAGGCTGGAAGCAATCTCAACGCGTTCCTATGCAAGTCGGTCGGGCTCGCGTACTGAGCCGTTGATGTCACCTTGATCGCAGGTACAAATCGAAGAGGCGCTGCGGATGGGGAGCTTGGTGCAACTTCCGGTGAGATCGAGCGGAGTCCAACTCTTGAGTTGAGTTCGGCTCTGCAGAGGCCCATGCTCAGAGTGCTGGAGGATGCCGAGTGCACCCTTCGAGCCGCGTTCGGGAATGTCGCCTAGTTGGTTCCGGCGTGCCAGATACTGAGCTCGGGGTCACCACCGAACGTGAAGGCTCCCCCCGAGTTGCCAACGACAACCATGAGATCTGCTGTCACGAAGAGACGTGCGGTGTCGATCCGCGTCCACAGAAGACCATCATCAGATGTCCACAAGCTTCCGCTATCCGGGATCTTGTCATCGTTGTCAGGTCCGATGTTGGTTGCATCCGAACCGATAGCTATGAATTGTCCTCCAACTGCAGTAACTGCTTCGAAGTACATGTTCGATGACGGATCAGAAACGGCCCAACCGGTGGTCGTCCATGACTCACCATCGTTCGAGAACCACACGACAGCTTCGGTGACTCCATCGGGTGTCCATGAACTTCCGACCGCCGCGATGCCGGTTTCTGAGGAGGCCACACTCGTGATCCACTGGTTTCCGGGTCCGTCGAACAGGTCAGTATTGACGATCCTCTTCCATGCGTGCCCATCGCTCGACGTCCATATGGCAGCGATGTCACCAGCCTCGGAAGAGATCGACCCGACGGCATACAGCACGCCGTCGTGGGACGTGATGTCTTCGATCACGCCAGCGGTGTCGGAGAGAAATGCGAGACGTGTCCAAGTAGCACCGGTATCAGATACCCACACGGTCGGTCGTCCAGCACATGGTTCGTCAGGATCGTCACAGGATTGACCGACGGCAACGAACCCTGGTCCTCCGATCGTGATCTCGTGGATCAGGCTGAATCCTGCGCCGAAGACGGCGTCATCGTGTGGCACTCGGGTCCAGGCCTCGCCGTCGCTCGATGTCCAGATCGCGCCGTCGGGCCGATCCAGCCAGATCTGTCCCACGCCCACGAGCTGCGTGCCGTGGCCAGCGATCGCATGCATTATGCCTCCCGGCTCCGCCACGGTGGCAGATCGCTCCCATGCCATGCCATCGGGAGAACGCCATACGGTCGCTCGGAAGGAGGAAAGCTCACCCTCCACGTCGTTCGACGAACCGACTGCATAGAGCATTCCGTCGATCCACTCGGCATCGTAAACGGGCTCATACCCGAACACTTCGAACGGCAGGGGGATTTCTGACCACACGGTCAGGTCGACGAGTGGTGGAGCTTCTGGCTCTGCTGGGCGCGTGTCGGACGTGCCTTCGATGTCCTCGATCGGAGGAATGGTTGTCGCCACCTCAACAGGTCGTGGGATGACTTCGGCCGGAGCAAGGTCATCAGAGGATCCGGGTCTGAGCGCAAGAACGCCCACCACGATCAGGATGATTGTCAGGGCCGCTGATCCTGTTGCGATAGCGAGACCTCTCAGCGTTCTGCCTTGCACGCCCCTTGATCCGGGGTCCGGAACCAACGTTGTGGTTGGAGTGGTCAAGGACGTGGTCAAGCGGTCGATCAGATCGGTGGCGCCGGCATGATCACCATGCTCTGCCCATCGCTCCATCTGCTGGCGTTCGTTGCTATCCATGCTGTACCTCCGCTTCGAGTGTCGAACGCAAGCGCTTGCGAGCTCGCATGGCGCGCATCCGTGCTGTGCTCGCGGTGCATCCCATCATCTGTCCGACTTCGTCGTAGGAATAGCCCTCGACCTCAGCGAGATAGAGGGTTGCTCGCTGATCTCGGGGTAGCGCAGCGAGGTCAGCGAGGTCGGATGGGTAGCCGTCGATGGCTACGGTCGGGGACTTCACCTCCCAACGTCTCAGCAGCCAACCGCGTGAACCTTTCTGCCTTCGTTGGTTGGCAGCGAGATTCACCATGGTTCGTTTCAGATATGCCGACGGATTGTCGAGATCGGTGAGTGATCGTCTCTCAAGGACGCGGAGCCACGCGTCGTGAAGCAGGTCATCAGGGTCGTCTCCCCAGTCCGAAATGATCGCTGCGAACCTTCGGAGCGGGACATAGAGGCCGTCGATGAGCTGTT
Organism: Actinomycetes bacterium; assembly: GCA_030598305.1. The sequence goes on along the minus strand of JAUVQC010000028.1, from coordinate 3,088 downwards.
CGTCAGCTGCAGTGATGCATGACCGTGCGGTGGTCATAGCGGAATCCTCCTTGGCCTCTCATAGAAGAGGACACCTGAGCGGATCACTTTGTCACCCGTTCCCTGAAGGCTACGCCTTCATCGAGAGGCTTTCCAGATGGACACTCCATGCGAGGGCAGAGTGGTGCGCCACATCAAGGACAAGACGTCCTACAGCCGTGCGCGGCTAGGCGAGCCGCTCGGCGGCGAGGAGCGCGTACTTGGGGAAATCGAAGTTCTGGTCGAGAGCCCACCGGAACGCAAGCCCGTCGAGTGCACCGAGTAGTAGCTCGGCCTGGCTGACGGAGTCTTCGGGCGTGAGCGCCTTGTTGTCCCGCTGCATCGCTTCGCCGAAGCGCTCGACGCGCCGCTGATGGTGGCGGAGAAATCGCTTTCGCGCACCGTTGCCCGATGACTCTCCTGTCAGGGCTGCCAACACGTAGACCCTGGCCATCTTCGGCTCTTCCTCGAAGAAACGGATGTATGCGTTGACGAGGTCGTCGACGGTATCGGTGCCCTTGTGGAGCGGATCAGGATCAACGGCGCGAATCGATTCACGGACCACCCGAATGATCGCGTCCTCCTTGGAGTCAAAGAGGTTGTAGAAGCTCCCAGAACGCACTTCGGCGCGATCACAGATCGCGCTGAGGGTGGCGGCCTCCATGCCGCCCTCAGCCAGGAGGCTTCGAGTCGCTTCGATGATCCTGGCCTCGGTTTGTATGCCTACCTGGTATCGAGCCACGGGGTCCCTTCGTTGCGGGCAGCGTAGTTCAAATGTTGAGTATCCACTCAAATATGGTCGATCACTCCAACTTGGAGTGTATACTCAAATTGTGTCGGGAAGTCGGCAGAGTGACTGCTCGGCGCCGTCAAGTTCGCGTTGGTGGAGCACGAGGTGTAGATATGAGCCATTACATAAGCAACCGCAGAGACATCGAGTTCAACCTCTTTGAGTACCACAAAGTTGGCGACTACTACGGCAAGGAGCCGTTCGGGTCCTTCGACGAGGACACCGCGAGGGACGCCCTTCGCGAGGTGGATCGGCTCGCATCTGACGAGTTCGCCGCCAGCTTCGTCGATGCCGATAGGAACCCACCTGAGCTCGTGGACGGCGAGATCAAGCTTCCGGAAAGCGTCAAGAAGAGCCTCGACGCGATGTTCGACGGTGGATGGCACATGCTCGGCCTCGATGAAGACCTCGGGGGGTTCGGTGCGCCCGATTCTCTTCGTTGGGCGACGAGCGAGATGTTCATCGGTGCTGATCCAGCGACGTTCCTATTCGCATCTGGTGGACTCATGGCGAGAGTGATCGCCAGCGAGGGAACACCCGAACAAATCGAGAAGTGGGCGGTTCCAATGGTGGAGAACCGCTGGGGTGGCACCATGGTGCTCACTGAGGCAGATGCGGGGTCCGACGTCGGTGCCGGCACATCCAAGGCGGTTCATATCGGCGGAGACGCCTATCACCTCGAGGGTGTCAAACGCTTCATCACATCGGGCGAAAACGACTATTACGAAAACATCATCCACCTTGTTCTCGCACGGCGCGAAGGTGGCGACCCGGGAACCAAGGGTCTCTCGATGTTCATCGTGCCGAAGTACCACGTCAACGATGATGGGTCTCTTGGAGCACGAAACGGTATCTGGGCAACGAACATGGAACACAAGATGGGCATCAAGGGGTCAACGACCTGTGAGCTCACGATGGGTATGGACGAGCCGTGCGTCGGCTACCTCGTTGGCGAGGTGCATCAAGGCATTCGCCAGATGTTCAAGGTGATAGAAGACGCCCGGATGATGATCGGTGTCAAGTCGGCAGGAACGCTCTCGACCGGATATCTCAACGCCCTCGAATATGCAAAGGAGCGCGTCCAGTCGGCAGATCTCGCCCAGATGATGGACAAGACGGCTCCGCGGGTCGAGATCATTCGTCACCCAGATGTTCGCCGGATGCTGATGATCCAGAAGGCATACGCGGAGGGGCTCCGGGCTCTCTGGATCTACACCGCCTGGACGCTTGACAACAAGGTGCTACACCCCGAGGACGAATACTGGGACAAGGTCAACGATCTGCTTCTCCCGATGGTGAAGGGCTACTCATCCGAGAAGGCCTACGAACTCCTTTCGCTGTCGCTCCAGGTGTTCGGTGGGTCCGGGTTCACCCAGGACTATCCGATTGAGCAGTACATCCGTGATGCAAAGATCGACACGCTGTATGAGGGAACGACCGCCATCCAGGCGCTTGATCTGTTCTTCCGCAAGATCGCCCGTGACCAGGGCAAGACGCTCATGAAGTTCACTGAAGGGATGATGGAGTACGTCAAGGGAGGCTCGGACGAGTTCGCCACGGAACGCCAGGCACTCGGCCATGCACTTGAGCAGCTACAGAATCACATCGGGGTCCTGGTCGGCCACTCGATGAATTCGATGGAGAACCCGACGGAGATCTACAAGACGGGTCTGCACACGAACTCGCTTCTCGAGAGCCTGTCTGAGATCACGATTGCCTGGCTGCTCCTGGAGCATGCCGAAGTGTCCCAGGCATCGCTTGGAGATGCGGTCGGTGATGATGTTGGCTTCTATGAGGGCAAGATCGCTTCGGCGAGGTTCTTTGTCACGGATGCTCTCCCCAAGGTTGGCATACGCACCGCAGCTGCCCAGGCCGAAGACGGTTGGATCATGGAGATGTCAGACGCGGCCTTCTGAGCTCAGAGGCTTTTGGCGTGGCCAACGGGAGCATGCTCCCGCTAGACACGCCAAAAGCCTCTGAATGGGGGGCTACTGTTTACGGCATGAGTGATACTTACGATTCCGTCCTTTCTCTTCGCGCCATCCGACAATTCGCGGATCGGCCGATTGACGAAGGCGACATGGAGAAGGTCCTTCAGGCAGCCCGGTGGACCGGGTCATCGAAAAACAGACAAAATTGGTCGTTCATCGTGATCGATGACCCTCTACAGAAGGAGCGGCTGTGTGGAGCGGGAGACTTCATGACGCCGGTCCGCAACGCGCCAGTGGCGATCTGTCTCGTCCAGGAACCCGACGGGTATGAGTTCGACACGGGACGACT
>JAUVQC010000087.1 GCA_030598305.1 Actinomycetes bacterium | reverse complement strand
GGGGACTGCTCCTCGGCAGACGACTTGCGAAGCAGCCAGCACCCGAGGAAATCATCGCCGACGCCCGTATCGACGCGCAGCGTATTCTCGTCCGCGCTGAACAGGACGCACGGTCTTATGCGGAAACCTATCGGGATCGCGAAGACGCAACGCTCGAGCATCGCCGTGTTGAGATGGATGCCAAGAGCGCGACGGTCGAGCAGAGAACGGCGACGCTTGAGCAGAGGGCTGCGAACCTGGCGCAGCGCGAGGAACTGCTCATCGATACGGAGCGGACGGCAAAGGAGGCCGCGCTCGAAGCAGCGAGATCCCAAGAGGAGGCGCGCTTGGAGCTCGAAGCGCTCGCAGGATTCGATTCTCGGGCCGCCAAGGAAGAGTTGCTCCAGAAGGTTGAGGATGAGGCCAGACGAGATGCGATGGTTCTCGTTCGGGACATCGAGACACGGGCGAGAGAAGAGGCTTCACGTCGGTCGCGGAGGATCCTCGCAGGTGTGATCCAGCGGCTCGCATCCGAGGTTGTATCGGAAACGACCACATCAGCCATCCCCCTCCCGTCTGATGACATGAAGGGCCGGATCATCGGACGGGAAGGCCGGAACATCCGCACGTTCGAGGCGGTTGCCGGTGTCGATCTCATAGTCGATGACACTCCCGGGGCGGTGTCCGTATCAACGTTCGATCCAGTTCGCAGGGAAGTTGCCCGCCTGGCGCTCACACGTCTTGTTGAAGATGGTCGCATCCATCCGACGTCGATCGAAGAGGCATACGAGAAGGCGAAGGACGAGGTTGAGCAGTCGATCAAGGATTCAGGAGAGTGGGCGATGCTCGATGTCGGCCTCACTCGGATCCATCCGGAACTCGTGACCCTTCTCGGACGTCTCAAGTACCGCACAAGTTACGGCCAGAACGTGCTCAACCACCTTGTCGAGTCCGCTCATATCGCGGGAATGCTCGCCGCCGAGCTTGGGATCGACGAGATCGAGGTGAAACGTGCCGCGTTCCTCCACGACATAGGGAAGGCCGTCAGCCATGAGGTTGGTGGCAGCCATGCCCTGATCGGCGCGGAGATCGCCCGACGCTTCGGCGAGGACGCAGCGATCGTGCACGCCATCGAATCGCACCACAACGAGGTCGAACCGAGAACACTCACGGCCGTTCTGGTGCAAGCCGCCGATGCCGTGTCTGCCGCCCGTCCCGGTGCAAGGCGCGAGGCGCTTGACTCGTACGTTCGGCGACTGGAGAGGCTCGAAGCGATTGCGATGGACTTCGACGGTGTGGAGAGAGCCTTCGCGCTTCAGGCCGGCAGGGAGGTCAGGGTTGTGGTCGATCCTGGGACACTCGACGATATGGCATCGAAGTCGCTTGCGAGGTCCATAGCGAGAAAACTCGAGGACGATTTACAGTACCCGGGTCAGATCGAGGTCACGGTCATCCGTGAGTACCGGGCGAAGGATTACGCCCGCTGATCCGCGAGGCACCATGACGGAGACAACCCTGCTCGGTATGCCGAGCATCAAAGAGATACGACGACCTACGCGCGAGGGAAAGCGCTTCTTCATCCGTACCTTCGGTTGTCAGATGAACGAACACGATTCGGAACTGATCGCTGGATTGCTGGAGGCGGACGGCATGGTCGCTGCGGATTCGCCAGATGGGGTTGATCTCATCGTTCTCAACACCTGCACCATTCGTGAGAACGCGGACACGAAGCTCTACGGTTACCTGGGATCGCTCAAGCGGCACAAGACCGATAATCCGCACCTTCGCATCGCGGTCGGTGGTTGTTCGGCGCAGAAGGAACGTGACATCATCCAGCGGCGCGCTGGGTGGGTCGACGTGGTCTTTGGCACCCACAACATCCACAGAGTCGTGGATCTCCTTGATCATGCAGACGAGTGGGGACCAGTCACAGAGATCCTCGACGGACCGGCACCCGCGAACGATGTTCCGAGCGGATTACCCGTTGTGCGTGAAACGGACCATTCGGCGTGGGTGACCATCACGGTGGGCTGTAACAATTCGTGCACCTTCTGCATAGTTCCGATCGTCCGCGGTCCTGAGATCTCCCGTCGTCCGGGTGATGTCATCAGCGAAGTTGAGAAGCTCGCCGAACAGGGTGTCAAGGAGGTGACCCTGCTCGGGCAGAACGTGAATTCCTATGGCCGCGATCTTGATCTCAACGGCAGGAAGCCGTTGTTTGCGAATCTCCTGCGCCGGGTTGGCGATGTTGACGGTATCGAGCGTGTGCGATACACGAGTCCTCATCCGAAGGATTTCCGAGAGGACGTCGCTCTTGCCATGGCAGAGACCGAGGCCGTGTGCGAACAAATCCATTTCCCGCTGCAGTCGGGATCCGACCGGATACTTGCAGCCATGCATCGTGGATACACAGCCGCTCGCTTCCTCGAGAAACTCGAGATGATGCGTTCGATCGTCCCGGATCTCGCCGCATCGACAGACGTGATCGTTGGATTTCCTGGTGAGACGGACGACGACTTCGAAGCCACGTTGTCGGTAATGGAGCGTGCTCGTTTCGACAACGCGTATATGTTCCAGTTCTCGCCCAGACCGGGTACCCCTGCGGCCGATATGGTTGGGCAGGTTCCTGGGGATGTGGTCCAGGAGCGATTCGAGCGTTTGGTCGAACTACAGAACCGAATCACGTTCGAGCGCAATCGAGAACAGATCGGGAAGACCTTTGAAGTTCTTGTCGAGGGGCCGTCGAAACGTGACGCTGCCGTCGCGACGACACGGACACGAGGTAACCGGCTGGTGCACGTCCACGGCAGGTGGGCTGCTGGAGAGATGCTCATGATCGAGATAACTCGGGCGGCTCCGCATTACCTCGAGGGAAGAGTCGTCTCCTGAATCTCGTAACGATTCTTGGTCCTACAGCGTCAGGCAAGTCATCGGTGGCCGAGGCAGTAGCCGCGCGGTTCGGTGCGTCGATCCTCTCTGTGGATTCCATGCAGGTGTACCGGGGCATGGATATCGGAACGGCCAAGCCGTCTGTTGAGATCCAGAGTGAAATACGCCACTACATGATCGATGTCGCGGACCCGGAAGATGAATACTCCGTGAGGCAATTCCAGGTTCGGGGCAGGGCGGTGCTCGGCGACGCCGGGCGATCGAACGGTCGCATCGTGGTTGCCGGAGGTTCCGGTCTCCACTTCCGAGCTCTGGTGGATCCGATGACCTTTGCTCCCACCGACGCTGGAATCCGGTCCGAACTCGAGGAGATGCAGCTTGTCGATCTGCAGCAGACCCTCCTCGCAATAGACCACGCTGCGCCAGACGTCGTTGATATACAGAATGCGAGACGTTTGATCAGGGCGATCGAAATATGGCGCATCACTTCCCGCACGCCAACAGAACGTGCCATGTCACCTGAAGCTGAGGCATTGCGTGAATACCTCCCATTGATTGAACACACATCGTTCGGCATTGACGCGGCGGACGACACGATCGTTCGTATCGAGCAAAGGTTCGACGCCATGCTCGATGCAGGTTTGCTCAATGAAGTGCGTCGCCTCTCACCACAGCTTGGTCGGACGGCATCCCAAGCGGTTGGATATCGGGAGCTTCTCGGTGTCCTGAGGGGGGACACGGCTCTCGCCGCTGCTCGCGGGAACGCGATATTGGCCACGAACGCCCTCGCAAGGCGTCAGCGCACATACTTCCGTCGAGATCCACGTATCGAGTGGATTCCGTGGCAGGATGATGAACATGGCAGAATCGAAGCGGTTGTGGAACACATCGGGGAGGTAGCAGGATGGATTTCGTGAAGATGCAAGGGGCGGGGAACGACTTCATCGTCATCGAAGGCCCATATGCACCGGATGCCGAGGATGTCGTGGCGTGGTGCGAACGCCGCACGGGGATCGGAGCCGACGGAGTCCTCGTTGTGACCGCACTCTCGTCTGATCGCATAACCATGCGCTACTGGAATGCCGATGGGGGTGAGGCAGAGATGTGTGGCAATGGCCTTCGGTGTGTGGCTCGGTACGCGTTCGACCGTGACTGGGTCGATGGAGCTGAGTTCGTTGTTGAATCAGCGGTCGGCGATCATCCCGTGACCGTAAAGGCTGACTCAGTCGTCGCGTTCGTTGGAGAACCGGCACCATTCCGTACCGGAACGCTGACCATCAGCGGTCACGAAGTGCATCCGTTCGCCATCGGAAACCCTCACGCTGTGTTGTTCGTCGCTGATGTGGGGGAGGCTCCAGTTACGGAAGTAGGACCGATCATTGAGCATGACGCACTGTTCCCGAATCGCACGAATGTCGAGTTCGTCGAGGTTCTCGACGAGGGTGGTGTGCGGGCAAGAGTATGGGAGAGAGGAGTCGGCGAGACGCAGGCTTCAGGAACGGGGGCAACTGCCTCGGCCTACATCGCGCACACGATTCGTGACGTTCCGATTCCGGTTGAGGTGTCCCTTCCAGGGGGGACGATCAGTGTGTGGTTCAACGAGGAGGGCGCGTGGATGGAAGGTTCCGCCGAATACTCGTTCTCTGGTTCTGTTGGCTGATCAATCGATCCTTCGCAGGACAGCAACAACGACACCGAGGACTTCAACACCGTCAGTGAACACCATCGGCTCATAGTCGTCGTTGGCAGGCAGAAGTGTGATCCCATTTGCTGTTCGCTTGAACGTCTTGACCGTTGCTTCCTCGCCCTGGACCAGGGCAGCCACGATCTGTCCATTGCTCGCGGTCTGCTGTTTCTGGACCACGACATAATCGCGGTCGAAGATACCGAGACCGATCATGGAGTCACCCCGAATCCTGAGCATGAACACCGGCTCCTGTCCAACGAGTTCCGTGGGCAGTGGGTAAACCTCTTCGATGTCCTCCTCGGCGAGGATGGGTGATCCAGCAGCGATACTTCCGACGAGGGGAACGTCGCGCACGGCGGCCCGACTGATGCGGATAGCTCCATCGTCGTGGACGACCTCGATGGCCCTCGGTTTCGTTGGGTCGCGGCGAATGAAGCCCTCAGACGCGAGGGTCGATAGATGTGAGTGGACCGAAGATGGGGAACTGAGTCCCACGGCGTCGCCGATCTCGCGAACGGTCGGCGGGTAGCCACGTTCCGAAACGGTTGCGGCGATGAGATCCAGAATCTCCCGCTGGCGGTTCGTAAGGCTGGTTCTGTCTGGCACGCTACCTCCTGGTTGCAATCAAGAGGCTAGCGGATGTTGCGACATCGACCAAACATATGTTCGATGCAGGTGATCCCGAAAGAAACTTGACATACGAACATATGTTCGATACCTTTACGATTACGACCGAACAGGTGTTCGGTCGGGTGTGAGGGTCATCTCCCCAAGAAGTCCCATTACCAACGGTGCAGCGCCCAAACGCATCGGACGTGTCACACCCGGCCGATACCGTCGGTCACAAGAGCTGACGCTCCCCGGGGATGCCCGGGTGGTCGAGGCCTGACAACTGGGTAGCAGAGGAAAAGGGAGAGAACATCTCATGACATTGATAACCAGCGCACGATTCCGGGCGCTCTCCATCATCTCCATCACGGTCATTGTTGTATTGCTCTTCCTCTCCTCTGCTGTTCAGGCAACAGGACAGGTCTCCGATACCACGGAGTACCGTGTCAAGCCCGGCGACACTCTCTGGCAGATCGCCCAGACATTTGGACCGGAGAACGCCGACACTCGCAGGATCGTTGCGGTAATCGAGAAACTCAACCAGATCGATGGAGGAGTCCTCCAAGCCGGACTGGTCATAGAGATCCCCGTCATCTCGCCTTGATCACTGGAACCAGTGGACAACTACGCTGGCACGATGCGCTGCCCGTTATGTACGACCGACGACACGAGAGTCGTCGATTCACGATCCGCTGACGAGGGTCGAGCTACACGCCGGAGAAGGGCATGCCCCCGTTGTGGTCATCGCTTCACGACGTTCGAACGTCCAACGGCGGTTGTCGTTGTCAAGAGGGACGGAAGGCGCCAACCATTCGATGCCTCGAAGGTGCGCATGGGCGTGGAGATAACGATGGCGGACCGTCCTGTACCCCAGGATGCGATAGACGATCTTGTCGGGACCGTTGAACG
>JAUVQC010000047.1 GCA_030598305.1 Actinomycetes bacterium | reverse complement strand
TGGAGCACCCTCTTGGGAGCCTTCGGATTTCGTGAGATGAATCCAAGAGTGACGAAGACGAACGGTGCGAACACCAGGCCGATCCCGACCAGTGCAGGGTTGATGTCCACGTCACCACCGGGCAGCGTCGTGAACGACGACACGTACGGGAAGTAGCTGAAGACCATGACCAAGGTGCCGATCGCTATCGCCAGCCAGTTACGTCGCTTCAGTTCGTCTCTCAGCGACTGGGCTGATACTTCCGTCGCCATGTCGTGTCCGGGGGCCCTCCTAGCCCTTCACGGATCCTGCCGTGAGACCTCGAACGAAGAACCGCTGCAGTGCGAAGAACACCGCCAAAGGAACAATCATCGTTACGAACGCTGCTGCGGGCAAGAGGCTCAAGGCGCCCTCACCTCGTCCTGCCAGATCGGCAAGCTCTACGGTCAGCACTCGGACTTCTGGGTCGATACCGAGGAACACCAACGCGACAAGAAAGTCGTTCCACACCCAGAGGAACTGGAAGATCGCGAAAGACGCCAGAACCGGAACAGACAACGGCACGATGAGTCTGGAGAAGATCTTGAAGTGATCTGCGCCATCAATGGTCGCCGACTCGATGATCGACGACGGCAGTGACCCCATGTAGTTTCGCAACAGATACACCGCGAGCGGTAGACCGAATCCAGCATGAGCGAGCCACACGGCCGGGTACGTTCCGGTGACACCGATGGCCGTATACACACGGAGAATCGGGATCAGCGCCATCTGCAGTGGAACAACCATGAGGCCCACCACTATCACGAACAGCAGATGGCGACCCGGGAAATCCATCCAGGCGAATGCATACGCTGCGAATGCAGCGATGGTGATCGGAATGACCACTGCGGGGATGCTCACGGCCACCGTGTTGGCGAACGCGTTGCTGAACCCCTGATCGAGGACCGTCTTGTAGTTCTCCAGGCTCCACGTCGCTGAATTGAAGATGTCTCCCCAAACGGTCCACCAGCCGGATGCGCGAATCGACCTGGGCTCGCGGAACGAGTTGATCAACAGACCCAACGATGGGATCGTCCACAACGTGACGATGACACCCACGGTGAGGTAGATGGGCAACCTGGAGAAGAACGACTCCGACGCCTTGGCGCGTGTGTCAATGGTCATCGCGTTGCCTCCTGCGCCCGGAATCGATTGACGTTGATCACAAGGATGGGAACGACGGCTATGAAGAGCAGTACGGCCAACGCCGCACCGACGCCGTTGTTACGGAATGTGAAGAACTCCGTCACCATCTGCTGGGCAACGACCTGGGTCCCGTCGCGGCCACCCGTCATGACGAAGACGATGTCGAACACCTTCCATGTCGTGATCAACACCGTCGTCCACACAACGATAACTGTGGATGATATCGAGGGGATGGTGACCTTCCAGAACGCTTGCCATTCAGAGGCGCCGTCGATGCGAGCGGCCTCCAACAGGACCTCGGGGACTCCCTTGATGGCAGACGAGAGGATGACCATCGAGAAGCCTACCTGGAGCCAGACCAGGATGACCATGAGGAACAGGTTGTTCCATGGTTGTAGCTGGAGCCAGTTGACGGGGTCTCCCCCGAAGTTGACCCATATGGCGTTGAGGATTCCGATCTGCTCGCCGAAGCCCTCGGGTCGGAACCCATACACGAAGGCGAACACGACAGAAGCGCCAACGAATGAGATCGCCATCGGGAGGAAGATGAGCGATTTTGTGATCGACTCCGTCCGTCTGCCGAGTTTGTCGACCATCACGGCGAACAGAAGGCCGATGGCAACCGCGGCAACCGGTACGAGGATGACCCAGCCGAGGCTGTTTCGGATCGAGATCTGGTAGGTGTTCTCGGTGAAAATCCTGATGTAGTTGTCGAACCCGACCCATGCTTCGCTACGTTTGTCCTGGAAGCTGATGATCGTCGTATTCACAGCCGGGTAGACGAGGTAGAACGCAAGTATCACCATGGCGGGACCCACAAACGCGAACGGTCGGATCGCTCGACCCTTCCGTTCAGGAAGCAGGTTGATCAGCTGGTCCATCCCCCAGTACATGCCCCAGATGCCACCCACGCCTGCGATAACCGCGACGGCGACCTGGACTGCTTTGTTCGCATCCTCATCCCGAAGGAAATCAAACGCGAAGAAGAACCCGATCATGAGCAGGGGAAGAACGAGCGCTGAGGCGATTCTCAGGAACCAGATCTGGAAGCTGCCTCCCTCCGGCTCGTCTGGACGTGTACTCATCGTGGTCTCCGTTCAGGCGTCCTGACTCCGTCAGTTGTGGTGTTGGGGGGCGACATGTCGTCGCCCCCCAACTCCGATAGTTGTTGTCATCTCTTCAGTCGGTTTACGGCCAGCTCGACTCGATCGTGTCAGCAACTTCTTGTGACGACGTACCAGTGGACCAGTCAACCATGCCGGTCCAGAACGAACCCTGGCCAACTTCTGGCGGCATCAGGTCGGACGCATCGAACACGAAGTTGTTCGTGGCAAGCGCACCGGTGATCGCCGTTGCGAACGCGATGCCGGACTCGGTCTCATAGCAGTTCGGGTCAACATCCTTGTGGCCCGGGAGCCGCTCGACACCTTCATCGCCATGGCCGCCCTACGGAGCAACTCCGCCACCGGATGCCGATGCCAGCGTGCACTGCCAATCGGGGGTGATCCAGTCCTGGATGACCTTGACGTTCTCAGGCGATCCGTCGAACACCATGATGGTGTCTCCGCCGCCCATGGCGCCCGTGTTCCCATCAATCGTCGGGAACGGGAACACCTTGATGTTGTTCTCGTCACCCTCTTCGTAGCCTGGAGCGTCAACGAAGAAGTTCGCGATGAACGAACCCTGCTTCAGCATGAGACAGCCCGGTTCTGGCTTCTGGAACAACGGAATCGTTGCATCAGCGAAATAGACGCCAGCGACGTTCTCAGCTCCACCGAGGACGAAGCCCTCAGCGAAGAACAGCTCACCGAACTTGTCGAATGCCGAGACGATCGCAGGATCGTTGAACGGGATCTCGTGGTTGAACCAGTCGGCATACGTCTGTCCACCGGACTCACGGACCACGATGTCCTCGAGCCAGTCTGTGCCGGCCCAACCTGTGGCGCCGCCACTCTCGAAGCCGAAGCACCAAGGTGTCATGCCATCGTCAACAATCTGTTGTGACAATGCGATCATTTCGTCCCATGTCTCAGGAATCTCGTATCCATTTGCTGTGAAGGTCGGCTCGTGATAGAACACGATCGACTTGAAGTTCGGGAACCACGGGATGCCGTAGTGCTGGCCATCGTCACAAAGGCCGAGATCCATCCAGAACTTGGAATGGTCTGCCTCCATCTTTGCGATGTCAAAGCCCATTTCCTCAAGGGACACAAGTGCGCCCTCATCGGCGAACGGACAGATCGACGACGGCTGCGGGGTGACCGCAACCGCAGGTGGATCGCCACCGTCGACGCGAATGCGGAGCTGTGCCTCGAAGTCATCCGAGCCGGTGAAGCCGATTATTGAACCCGTCTCTGCGTTATACACGTCGACGAAGCCCGTAAGTGCTTCACCCTCAACGCCCACCGGGGCACCGAATAGCGTGAATTCCGCCACAGCCTCCGGCTCACCGGCAGCTGTGGTGTCCGTCGTATCGGAGCTACAGGCTGCAGCCACGAGAGCGAACACGACGAGGAATATCGCCCATCTATATCGTTTCATTTGTTTCCTCCTTGCCGACCGACAACGGAACGTCATCGGTCGGTCACTACCAGACTATGCGTTTCACGAAGGAGGTGCAAGTCCACGAAACCCTTGCGGAAGGACTTGCAGATTCTTGCAAGACTTGCACGGTCTGATCAGCTCCAGTGCTGGACCCTGCCATTGACCGCGGCGTACCAATCGTCCATCATCGATACCAGCGGATCGGGCGATCCCTCGTAATCCGTCCACCAAATCGGCTTCTCCACCCAGATCTTGACCGCGGTTCGCCGGAAGGCTCGCTCGCCCGGCGCGAGGGAGTGTTCGGTACCAACGATCGCGACAGGAATGAGCGGTGCGTCCGTCATCTTGGCAAGCCACGCAGCTCCTCGCTTCGGCTCATCCTCACCCCACCGTTCCACACGGCGCCCCTCGGGAAACACGCCGAGAACACCACCACTGGTTATGTGTCGTATCGCTTCACGCATCGCACTGATCGGGTAGCCGTCTCGATCGAGTGGAATCGTGCCGAAGAACTCCAGCAGCAGGCCGAACATTTTCGAGTCCTCGAAGAGCTCGTCGAGTGCCAGGAAGCGAATGTAGCGATCGAGGTTGATCGTGATCAACGGAGGGTCGAGATGTGAGAAGTGATTCGCAGCGATCACAACGCCGCCCTCTCTCGGCAGGTTCTCGACACCCTCGACCTCGAGATCGAAGAACGTCCGCAGCACGATCCGGTTCGGAACTCGAAGCACCCTGTCGAGAGTGCGTGGTACGAGATGGCTGAGATCAGGCATCGGTACCCAGGTCGAGGAAGAGTGCGGCGAAAGCAAGATCCGGACGCTGATTGGCATGGAGAGCATCGATCGTGTCGAGCACACGAGAGGCGTTCTCAACCGCAGTGGCGGCGGTCACCCGCGTCAACGATGCCACCGCCAGATCGGTGTTCTGGACGGGACCACCGAGCTGAGCGCTCGCGGTGTCCCGATAGAAAGACGCGAGCAATTCAAGCCCCGTGACATACAGCGCATCCCCTGCACGAGCGAGCTCCCGTTGCTGTCGTTCGAGGACGAGCTTTGGAACATCACCGTCGGGGTGATCACGTTCGATCTCTGATTCCTGTCTCCTCTTGACCGCTTCGAGGAGGGGCTCGGTCGCCTTGATCACGTCGCCTGTGATCCGATAGGCGTCGCCGGGGTGGTCAGTGATCCGTTCGGGGACCGACAGCCACACGTCGCGGAACGCGCCGACTCTCGGCTCTCTCGCCAAGGCAACCGCTAGTCCCGGACGGCCTCCCGATATCCGCGCGGCATTGCTTGCGGCCTCGGCATCCAAACCGAGTTCTACGAGACCTGCCGCGATGTCGGCCTCGGGCACCCTGCCAAAGACAATCGTTCGGCAGCGACTCGGTACTGTTGCAGGTAGGTCGTCTTCGGACTCAGCAACAAGTACAAACGTCGTCGTGGCAATCGGCTCTTCGATGGTCTTGAGCAGGGCGTTGGCGGCCTCCTGGTTGAGCATCGAGGCCTCTTCGAGCAGGAACACCTTCCGATCCGCCTCAAGGGGTGAGCGAACGGCTGCTGAAACCACACCGCGAGCCTGGTCCACGGTGATGGAGCTGCGACCCTCTGGCGCAACGAGGATGAGATCCGGATGCGAACCAGCCTTGGCCCGACGAACCGCGTCGGCATCTTCGCCGCCGACCAGGGCAGCCGCGAATCGTCTTGCGACACTCGCCTTGCCCACGTTCGACGGCCCTACGAACAGATAGGCCTGCCCAGGCGTCTCAAGCTCAGATTTGAGCAGATCGAGTACGCCCCCATGTCCCACGAGGTCAGCGAAGTGTGTCATCCGGCGAGTCCGAGTTCTGAGATCACGGCGGCCACAACATCCTCGACGGACAGGGAAGCATCGACCACCACAAAACGCTCCGGCTCGCTCGCGGCGAGATCGTCAAATGCGGAGGCGACCCTTGCATGGAACTCGGCCGCTTCATCACCTATACGGTCTCCTTCTTGCTGCCTCGACAGGCCATCAGAAGGATCGAGGCGAAGAAGCACGACGACATCTGGCCAGACACCGCCAAGGGCGATGTCATTGAGCGTCCAGACCTCGTCAAGGGGAAGACGACGGCCGCCGGCCTGGTACGCAAGCGATGAGTACGCGGTACGGTCCGAGAGCACCCATGCTCCTTCCGCCAACGCGGGCGAAACGGTCTCAACGATCAGCTGAGCCCTCGATGCAGCGAAGAGTGCCGCCTCTGTTCGCGGATCAACGGCATGGTCCATCGTCAGGAGCACATCGCGAATCCGTTCACCAGCCTCAGTGCCACCTGGCTCACGCACCACAACCACGTGGTCTCCCCTACCGATCATGTAGTCGGCGACGCGACGCGCGATCGTCGACTTCCCAGCTCCCTCAATGCCTTCAAAGGCTATGTACCTGGCATCTCGGAATCCGCGGCTGGTTGGCATGCTCACAGTTTGACAGCTCTCAGGTCTTCTTCGGACCCTTCGCCCGCTTCTCGGCAAGTCGGTCCGAGGCATGTTCCAGCGCAATGTTCTCGATCGTCTCCGCCTTGCGGAACGAGACATTCGTCTCGCCATCGGTCATGTAGAGCCCGAACCTGCCGTCCTTGATCAGGATCTCCTTGCCGGTCACCGGATCGGTTCCGAGTTCCTTGAGGGGCGGCTTGGCGCCCCTCCGCTGCCGCGGTTTAGCGAGCAACGCAAGAGCCTCATCGAGGGTGACGGTGAACAGCTTTTCCTCGGTTTCGAGCGATCGGCTCTCCTTGCCCCACTTGATGTACGGCCCGTAGCGACCGTTGAGGGCCTCGATCGGCTGATCATCGTCGGGGTGCTTGGCGATGACACGCGGGATCGTCAGCAGCTCGAGGGCCTCCTCGAGCGTGATCTCGTCGAGGGACATGGTCTTGAAGAGTGACGCCGTTCTCGGTTTCTCCTTGGAGTCGGCGTCGCGCTCGCCGAGTTGAACGTATGGTCCGAAGCGACCTGCCTTGGTCAACACCTCGAGCCCGGAATCCGGGTCCATGCCGAGGGAGCGATCACCACTGGGAGCGTCGAGAAGCAGGAGTGCCCGTTCGAGTGTGAGTTCATCCGGTGCGAGGTCGGGTGGAATCGATGCTCGTCGTTCGCCGTGCTGGAGATAAGGGCCGTACTGTCCGGCCCTTGCACAGACGGGCTCACCATCTTCACCCATACCGATCGGGAACGAGTTCACGGCCTTCGGATCGATCCGCTCCAGGACGTCCTCGCCGACCAGGTTCTTGAGGCCGGGAGAACCGTTGCCGTTGTAGAACGCATCGAGGTAGGGGACCATCTCCTGTTCCCCCGTCGCAATGAGGTCAAGGTCAGCTTCCATGCGAGCTGTGAAGTCATAGTCCACATAGTCGGAGAAGAACTCCTCGAGCAGTCCCACGACGCTGAAGGCCCTCCAGGTCGGGATCAGGGCTGAACCCTGCTTTCGTGCGTACTCGCGGTCGAGGATCGTCGCGATGATGGATGCGTACGTCGACGGTCGGCCAATTCCGAGCTCCTCAAGGCGCTTGATCAATGACGCCTCTGTGTATCGCGCCGGGGGCTTCGTTTCGTGGTCTGTGGGCTCGAGTTCCACAGCAAGGACGTCGTCCCCTTCTGACATCTGCGGGAGATGCGTCTCCTTGTCGTCGAGGGCAGCATCCGGATCGTCGGACCCCTCCACATAGGCACGCAGGAACCCGGGGAAGGTGATCGTTCGACCGGATGCCTGGAAACGGCAGGTCCGCCCATCGAGCGCATCCGCTTGGATCTGGACGATGAGGCTCTCACCCTTGGCGTCCTTCATCTGGGAAGCAACGGTCCGCATCCAGATGAGCTCATATACGCGTGCCTCATCCGACGTTGGGCCGAAGTTCTTGCCCGCTGCGTCCATGTCCTGGAACTGCTCGCCAGCTGGGCGAATGGCTTCGTGTGCTTCCTGAGCTCCCTTTGCCTGTCTGCCATAGAAGCGCGGTTCTTCGGGCAAGTACTGAGATCCGTATCGATCACCAACGAGCGATCGCGCCGCTTCGAGGGCGGTGCCGGACAGGTTCGTCGAATCTGTCCGCATGTAGGTGATGAACCCCGCTTCGTACAGACGTTGCGCCGCGCTCATCGTCCGTCTCGCTCCGAAACGGAACTTTCGTCCTGCCTCCTGCTGCAGCGTGGACGTCCGGAACGGTGGATACGGCTTTCGTGTGTACGGTTTGCGCTCGACGCTCGAAACCAGGAACTGGGCACCCGAGAGACCCGTTGCGAGGTCAATGGCATCCTGGGGGGAGAGCAGCAACCGTTCCTTCCGGAGCTGACCGTCGGCACCGAAGTCAGAACCTTCAGCAACCCTTGTGCCATCGACCGTCCTGAGCGAGGCGGGAAACTCTCCCTCTCCTGTAGCGAGGACAGCCTTGAGGCCTGAATAGGCGGCACGAATGAAGGCGATCCTCTCCCGTTCGCGTTCAACGATGATCCGCGTCGCCGGCGACTGGACCCGGCCCGCCGATAGACCCTTCTGCACGCGTCTCCAAAGCACCGGTGATACCTCGTAACCGAAGAGCCTGTCGAGGATCCGTCTCGTCTCCTGTGCCTGCACGAGTGGAAGATCGATA
>JAUVQC010000056.1 GCA_030598305.1 Actinomycetes bacterium | reverse complement strand
TCCCAAGGCCGAGAAGGCTCCCAAGGCCGAGAAGGCTCCCAAGGCCGAGAAGGCTCCCAAGGCCGAGAAGGCTCCCAAGGCCGAGAAGGCTCCCAAGGCCGAGAAGGCTCCCAAGGCCGAGAAGGCTCCCAAGGCAACCGAGGAGGCGTAAACGATGTCAAAAACCAAAGCAAGCGGTTCATCACGCAACGGCCGCGACTCAGCGGCGCAGCGCCTCGGTCCCAAGGTGTTCGATGGCCAGACCGTCAATGCAGGCGCGATCATCGTCCGCCAGCGCGGCACACGCATCCACCCGGGCGACAATGTCGGCAAGGGTGGAGATGACACGCTCTATGCCCTCGAGGCCGGCACTGTGAAGTACGGGTCCAAGCGTGGCCGACGTCAGGTTTCTGTCCTCCTCTCGGAGTAGAACGCTCTTCGAGCAATCGCGATGCGGTTCTCTCATGATCAACGGCTTCTGAGTCCTACGTCGCGTCTCGTCAGTCGTTTATCTTCTTCCCATGTTCATTGACCAGGTAACCATCACGGTGCGAGCTGGCGACGGCGGGGCAGGAGTTTCGTCGTTCCTTCGCCGCAAGGGCCTGCCGAAAGGTAAACCGAACGGTGGTTCGGGAGGTACAGGCGGTGACGTCTATCTCGTTGCCGACAACTCCATCCCCACGTTGCTGCGCTATGAGCGTCGCCCGATCTGGAAGGCGCCGAGCGGGACCCATGGAGAGGGAGAACTGCGTCACGGCAAGCGAGGTGATCATCTCGTTCTGCACGTCCCCCTTGGGACATCGGTGATCGACAGCGAGGGCACCACGATTGCCGACCTCGTCGAAGAAGGTCAGAAGGTACTCATCGCTCGGGGTGGGAAGGGTGGCCGCGGGAACGCTGCATTCGTGTCACCCAGCCGAAAGGCGCCCACGTTCGCGGAACAGGGCGAATACGGTGAAGGGGTCGATCTTCGTCTCGAGATGAAGCTCCTCGCAGACGCTGCGCTGGTCGGATACCCGAACGCTGGCAAATCCACGCTCATCGCACGTGTTTCTGCAGCGAACCCCAAGATCGCCGACTATCCCTTCACAACGCTCACTCCGAACCTTGGCGTCGTATCCGTCGGGGACCGCGAGTTCGTGCTCGCCGATATCCCAGGTCTCATCGAGGGAGCGGCAACGGGCAAGGGCCTTGGCCACGAGTTCCTCAGACATACCGAACGGGCGCGGGCGCTGGTGGTCCTGCTCGACCCGTCGCCCCTCCAGGACGACCCGCCGAGTCGCCAGCTCGAGGTGCTCGTCGATGAACTCGAAGCGCACAATCCGGAGCTGGCGAAGATGCCGAGGATCGTCACGGTGTCCAAGTCCGATGTTCTCGATGACGGTGGTCTCGAATCTCTCGATCTCGGGGAAGATGTCATCGAGTTCTCCGGGCTCACGGGTGAGGGGATCGACGAACTGATGCACCACATCGCGGATACCGTCGAGACGATCGAGCGAGAAGCTCCTGTCAGGGAGGGTTTCGTGCTCCACCGACCCCTGCGCGATGACTTCACGATCGACAGAAAGGGAACCGAGTGGGTCGTGGATGGAATTGCCGCCACTCGAGCCGTCAACCTGTCGGACCTCACGGACCCTGATGCAGCAGATTTCGTGTCACAGCGTCTCGTGAGGAGCGGAATCGTACAAGGCCTCAGGGACGCCGGTGCCGAGTCGGGCGACGATGTCCGCATAGGATCGATCGTGTTCACCTTCGATCCCGAAACCGACGACACGGAGGACTTTGACGTTTGAGACGAAGGATCACCCCTGGTAAGCCTGTCGTTGTGAAGGTCGGTTCGTCGAGCCTGACGGGTGAAGACGGTGGACTACACGATCTGTCGGTCGAACGTGTCGTCGGTCATGTGGCCGGGCTCGTTACGACCGGGTATCCGCCCGTCCTCGTCACCTCAGGATCCATTGCCGCTGGACTCCCGGAGCTTGGAATGTCCAAGAAGCCGACAGAGATCTCTGAGTTGCAGGTTGCTGCCGCGATCGGACAGACAAAGCTCGTGCAACGATATGCGGCGCACTTCGCCGATCGAGACATCGCTGTCGCACAGGTGCTCCTCACGAAGGATGTGCTTGGGAACAGGACGCAGTATCTCAACGCCAGAGCAGCACTCGACAAGATGTTGTCGCTCGGCGTCATCCCCATCGTGAACGAGAACGACACCGTCGCCATCGATGAGCTGAAGTTCGGGGATAACGACCAACTGGCAGCGATCACAGCGCATCTCGTCGGCGCAGGAATGCTCGTGATCCTCACCGATACCGCTGGGTTGTACACCGATGACCCGAGGTTGACTTCACAGGCACAGCTTCTGTCCGCAGTCGAGCATACGGATGGCGTCCTCGATCGCATTCGGAGGGAGAGGGGTACGGGCGCGCTTGGTTCAGGCGGCGTCGCGACGAAGATCGCCGCGGCTCGTATGGCCGCCTTCTCCGGAATCCCGACGGTCATTGCAGGCGCCGGAGTGCCTGATGTCGTTGCCGATGCAACATCGGGAGCAGAGGTCGGCACGTGGATCGATGGACGGAGCGAATCCCTGTCCGCCCGCAAGCTCTGGATCGCGTTCGGGCTGCCAGCCGTCGGTGCCATTCGCGTAGACGAGGGTGCTGTGCATGCGATCCAAAGCGGCGGCGGCTCCCTTCTAGCGGTTGGGCTGGCGAGTGTCGACGGCGAGTTTCGACGGGGAGACGCTGTGGAGGTGCTTGATGTGTCCGGATCGCTTGTTGCCAAGGGCATCACCGGCTTTCATTCGTCCGAACTGGTTGATGGCGCCGGACACCACAGCGACACGATCGGTGGAGAGGTCATCCACCGCGATGACCTCGTGGTGCTCACATAGGACGACACTCACTTGTGAGTTCCCGTCTACGACCGGAGTTGCGAAGCAAGTCCCAAGGAACTCACTTGTGAGTTCCCGTCTACGCTGTTGGTCATGCCCGACAACTGGACTTCCCCCTCCGACGTACGTGACGCCCTCGAGTCGGCCGGCTATCTGGCTGATGATCGGATCGCCCAGGTGGTGTACCTCGCGACGCGACTGGACAAGCCGATCCTTGCGGAGGGACCCGCGGGCGTCGGCAAGACCGCACTTGCCCTTGCGATCGCCGAATCGACCGGGCGCAGGCTTGTACGGCTCCAGTGTTACGAAGGTCTCGACGAGGCAAAGGCCCTCTATGAGTGGGACTATCACAAGCAGCTGCTTCGCCTGCAATCGGATGAAGGCGCAAAGTGGGATGATCTCGAGGGTGACATCTTCTCTGAAGCGTTCCTCCTCGAACGTCCGCTGCTCGCTGCGATCCGATCCGAGGAACCTGTTGTCCTCCTGATCGACGAGGCAGACCGTGTCGAGGTTGAGACCGAGGCGTTGCTCCTTGAGGTACTCGACAGCTATCAGGTGACCATCCCCGAACTCGGAACGATCGAAGCCGTGAGCACACCGATCGTGGTACTCACGTCCAACAACACTCGGGAGCTTTCGGAAGCGCTCAAACGTCGGTGCCTGTATCTCCACGTGCCATATCCGTCGATCGATCGCGAGAGAGCCATCCTCGAAAAACGCGTTCCGGACCTACCCGAGCATTTCGCAGAGAAGATCGCGAGGACCGTCGCTTCTATCCGCCAGGTACCGACGCGCAAGGCCCCGTCGGTATCGGAGAGTATCGACTGGGCTCGCACGCTTCTTGCGCTTGGCATCGAAGAGCTTGATGATGTGGCAACGGCGTCGACGCTGAACGTGCTCCTCAAGCATCAGACCGACATCGAGCGGATAGCCAAGGAGTTGTCGCTTGATATCGAGGACGGGACACAACCAGGGTGATCTCCGCGCTCACCGCGTTCATAGATGAGTTGCGTGCCGTTGGCATCGGCGTCTCCATGGTCGAAGCGATTGATGCTGCGGAGGCGATTGAGTACACCGACCTGGGATCACGAGAGAACCTGCGGGCCACCCTGGGTGCGACCCTCGTGAAGAACCCTCGTCACTATGGCGCCTTCGACAGGGCCTTCGATGTCTACTTTGGGCTCGAACCCCTTGGTGATATCGATGTCGAGTCGCAAGGTGGTGAAGCGCCCGTTGCTGATGGTGGAGCCGGAGCGGGATCTGGTGGCGGCGATCGCCTGATGGATTCACTGGTGGATGCGCTGGTGGAAGGAAGCGGCGATCGGCTGCGACAACTCATCTCGGACGCGGTCGACCGGTACGCGGGTATGCAGCCGGGGCGCCCAGTTGGCGGGCGGTACTACGCCTATCGCGTGCTCCGTCGGATCGACAGCGATGAGCTCCTGGCGCGCCTGATCGCTGCGCTTGTCCCGCACGGGCCGTTGGGGAGTGTCGACGACCGGATCGGGCGCGAACGCGCCGAAGCACTTGTTCAACAGGTCCGTGACCAGCTCGAACAGGAGATCACGGGTCGACTCGTTGCAGACCGTGGTCGTCAGCAGGTCGCAACAAACCGACGGCTTCCGCTTGTCGAGGACATCGATCTGATGCACGCCACCCGTGTGGAGATCGAGGAGGTCGAGCGTGCCATCCGTCCCCTTGCGCGGAAGCTGGCAACCCGACTCGGACAGCGGCGGCGTCACGGTTCGAAAGGCCGGCTCGATGTCAGACGCACGATCCGCAAGTCACTCGGCCATGGGGGAGTGCTCCTCGAAC
This sequence comes from Actinomycetes bacterium, assembly GCA_030598305.1. Next base: position 2,935 of record JAUVQC010000056.1, on the reverse strand, counting down.
CACAGTTCAAGCCACCACGTACGTCCAAGCCAGAGATCGTGATCCTGTGTGACGTCTCGGGTTCCATGGCAACGTTTGCGAGGTTCACGATGCAGCTCACGTATGCGATCTCTGCGGAGCTTGCAAAGGTGAGGGTGTTCGCGTTCATCGATGGGCTCGACGAGGTGACCGAGTACTTCTCCTCGGACACGGACTTTGCCGAGGGTCTGGTCGCGATGAGCCGTGAAGCCGACATCGTTCGCCGTGACGGACATTCGGACTATGGGCGCTCCTTCTCCGAGATGTGGGAGCGGTACTCAGACGCCGTGACATCGAGATCTACGGTGATCATCACCGGGGATGCAAGGAACAACTATCGGGAATCCGGTCTTGAGGCATTCGAGCGGATGGTTGAGCGGTCGAAGGCCACGTTGTGGCTCAACCCGGAGCCGGAACGCTTCTGGGACACGGGCGACTCGATCATGTCGCGCTACACAGTGGCGTGTGACAGCGTTGATCAGGTGCGCACGCTTCGCCAGCTGGAAGCCTTCGTCGAGCGGGCCACGCTCCCGGTCCCCGGACGGGTCAGGGTCACCTCGTAGCCGAGTTTTCGCGTAGTCAAGTTTCTTCTCCTCTCGTCCGATGTGAAGAGGAGAACATTGGGACCGATCGGGGGAAACGCGGGTGAAACAAGTACTTGTCGTAGATGATTCACATGTCATCAGGAGACTGATCGAGGTCGTGCTCGCGCAGGTGCACCTCGACGTTGTGACCGTCGCGACCGGGACGGAGGCGTGCGAGAGACTTCAGCGTGACACGCCTGACATGCTGATCCTCGACATCGGTCTCCCTGACATGACCGGGTGGGACATCCTTGAGTTCGCCCGAAGTCACCCGGATCTCGGCAACACCGCGATCATCATGTTGACCGGTCATTCAGACGCCGACGACATCGATAGAGCAGCCGAGATGGGTGCTGACGCATACCTATTGAAGCCTTTCCGCCCCGATGAGCTCAGACGAATCGTTGTCGACACGATCCAAGGCGCGCAACAAGCAACCGCCTGACTTCGCCGTCAGCGCCACTCTGGACGTCGACGCGGTAATACGATACGTTGGCTCTGTCGGCGGCGGTCATCGACACCGATGCACTACCTGCTTGCCACGCTCCTCATTCCTATCTCGATTGTGTCGTCCGGTTGCTTCGGCTTCGTAGTACCTGACGGGGCACAGGTCGTCCGTTCGTTCGCGCCGATCGGCCGCTGGGCAGGACACTGGGGTGTCGATATCGCATCGCCGGCTGGTTCGACCGTCCCCGCGATCGGTTCCGGGGTTGTCCGGTTCGCTGGAGTGGTGGTGCGCAACACCAGCGTGTCGATCGACCACGGTGGCGGTCTTGTCACGTCATACTCGTATCTTGCCGAGACGACCGTGGAGAAGGGTGACCGGGTCGCCCGAGGGACCGCGGTGGGCGTGTCCGGAGTCCACGATGGCTCTGAGGCGTTCCACCTGTCCCTGCGGGTCGATGGTCGGTACTTAGATCCCATGGCTCTGAGGCGTTGTAGGAGTGCGCCATTTCGGGGTCTGTACCTCGCCGTGAGGCCGGCGACCTATGCTATTGGGCGTGCAAGGGATCCTCGGCGGCACATTCGACCCGCCACACAACGCTCATCTCTCCATGGCCAGGGCCGCTCTGAGCCAGTTGGGTCTCGACATCGTCCGCCTGATGCCCGCCGGTGATCCGTGGCAGAAGAGCGATACCGGTGTTTCTGAGGCATCACACCGTCTTGCGATGGTCGAGCTGCTCGCGGCTGGGGACTCCGACGTCGTGGTCGACTCGACGGAGATAGCCAGGACCGGGTCCTCCTACACGGTCGAAACGCTTGAACAACTCGATGACCGTGTCGTGCTCATCCTCGGAGCAGACGCCGCAAGGGGAATCTCGACGTGGCACAGGGCCGCGGAACTACCGAGTCTCGTGGACCTCGCCGTTGTTCCGAGGGCGGGCGTCGACAGGGCTGATGTTGAGGCTGCCTTTGCGGGGTCGATCACATGGCTCGATATGGACCCTGTGGATGTGTCGTCGACCCGAATCAGGCAGTTGGTTCGCTCGGGTGCTGAGTACTCAAAGTTCCTTCCTGAGGCGGTTGCAGGCTACATCGAGTCTCACCGCCTGTACGGGTCGCGGGGGAATCGTCATGGGGACTCCCTATCATCGTCGCCAATGACAAAACGATCACATACTGCTACACCGGACGCGATAGAAGCTGCACGCAGGGCTGCCGAAGCCCTCGATGACAAGTCCGGTGAAGACATCGTGCTCCTTGATCTCTCCGACCTCCTCGTGGTCACCGACGTGTTCGTGCTTGCCACCGGAACGTCGCGCCGCAACGTGCTGACGTTGGCAGACGAGGTTGTCGAGGCACTCAGGGGACTTGATCGACGACCCATCCGCAAGGAGGGGACCGACCACGGTAAGTGGGTTCTGCTGGACTATGGCGACGTGGTGATCCATCTCTTCGACCGCCAGACACGCGAGTACTACGACCTCGAGCGACTCTGGGCAGATGCCCCGCGAATCGAGTTTGAGTCGAGCTCGTCTACCACAGAGGCTTGATAGACTCCCGTTTCGCCAGGGGCTGTAGCTCAGCCTGGCAGAGCACTTGTCTGGCAGTCAGCTCAAGCCCGGATCTAAGCCAGGCGTACCAGGGCTTCTCCGGGGCTAGATGTGATACATACCAAAGGTTATCGGCCATTCAGAATGTGGGGCCTTGCCACCACTGGCCCGAGGTAGCGGCCCGAGATACAGGGTGAAACCAACAACGCGACCAACAATTTTCGAACCGAACTGAACGCCAGTTGCCCTTGAGTCCCCGCGTGGGCAATCGGGACAGTTGCTGGGGAACGTCCGGGATCGGGCGGCACCATCTCAGAACTGGGGCGAGCATATTGCCGG
>JAUVQC010000011.1 GCA_030598305.1 Actinomycetes bacterium | reverse complement strand
GTTACGACAGAGCGCATTGAAGTAACGGTCGCCTTTCGGGTGATCAGGGAGACGGACGAGGGGTTCGTTCGTGATCCTGTCGACACCGTGATCGTGACGCTCATCCGAGATGGCGACAACGTGAGCGTCGTCACGCTCCCCGAGAGCTGACGTCAGCCGAAGGACCGCTCGAGTATCGCCTTCGCCTCCGGCACGATTGCATCCCAGGATGAACCCTCGGATGCGCTAATGGTCACGAAGTCTGCTGTCATGAATACCGACATGACACCATCGATCTCGAACAATGGGCCGATCCGCTCGTCTGCGCCCTCTGCGCTCGTGGCGCTTGCCGTCTCACCGACTGGCGAGCCCACGTTGAATTTCATCGCACGTGGGTTGGGTGTTGTTTCGACGACTACGCCCATTGCTGTCCTTCGATCGCTGTGTTCGAACTGTAGCGGTGGTCAGGCATGATCCTTGGGGCAGATGTCGGCGGCACATTCACGGATCTTGTCCTCGTCGTCGATGGCGAGGTCACCACAGCGAAGATCCCGACGTCCCGCCGTCAGGAGGATGCGATTTCGGAAGGTATCGAGGAACTCGCGGGCGAATTCCACATCGATGTGTTCGTCCATGGGACCACGGTCGCGACGAATGCCCTCCTTGAAAGGAAGGGGGGTCGTACCGCCCTCGTGACGGACCCCGGCTTCGAGGACATCATCGAGATCGCTCGTCAGGACCGGCCGAGTCTCTACGACCCGTATGCCGATAGACCGGAACCCCTTGTCGAGCGCTCCATGCGCTTCGGGGCTGTGGAAGGCACGGTCCCGGACGTGAGGGGTGCAGATGCCGTTGCGGTCGCACTCGTGAACGGGCACGTCGACCGGGACGCCGAGCAGGATCTCGCCGTGGCGCTCCGACAGGAGAGTCCCGGTATCCCTGTCAGTGTCTCGTCGGTCGTGGCCGGTGAGTTCCGCGAGTACGAGCGGATATCAACCACCGTACTCAACGCGTATCTGACGCCGATTACGGCGTCCTATCTCGAAGCTCTCGAGCGCAGACTCATTGGTTCAGGCACGGTCGGAAGCATGGGTGTGATGCGATCTTCGGGTGGCCTGATGGGCGCTGAGGATGCTGCTGCGCTCCCCGCTGCTGTCCTGCTCTCAGGGCCAGCGGGAGGCGTGGTTGCAACGGCTGCCTTCGCAGGCGTTCTGGGCCACGCTCGAGTCGTTTCATTCGACATGGGCGGGACTTCCACAGATGTCTGTCGTATCGAGGACGGTGTGATCGAGGTGTCACACGAGCGGAGTATCGACGGGTACGCGTGCCGCTTGCCGTCCGTAGGGGTGCATACCGTTGGTGCCGGAGGCGGCTCGATCGCGTGGGTTGATGCCGGTGGAGCACTACGGGTCGGTCCGCAGAGCGCGGGAGCCGATCCTGGACCGGCCTGTTATGGGCATGGTGGAAGTGAGCCGACAGTCACTGATGCGAACGTCATCCTCGGGAGGATCGCTCCCGACGCCGAGCTTGGCGGGAGGCTCGGCCTCGACAAGGAGGCGGCCGTGTCGGCTGTAGCGAGCATCGCGGAGCAGCTCGGGTTGTCTGTTGTGGACGCAGCGCTTGGGATCGTGCGGATCACAGAGGAGGTGATTGCGGGTGCCATCAGGACCGTCTCGGTCGAAAATGGCTCCGATCCGAGGGGGTCATTTCTTGTCGCATTCGGTGGAGCCGGTGGACTCCATGCAACCTCGCTAGCGAAGACTCTTGGGATGGCGGGAGTCGTCATTCCACCTTTCGGCGGTGTCTTTTCGGCCGTCGGACTGCTGCTCGCCCCTCCGAGGTCTGATGCTGCACGAGCCGTTCTCGTCGCATCGGACGATCTCACTCCGCTAAACCCCGCTGCCGATGAACTCGATGTCGAGGTCCGGTCGGCGCTCAGGCGCGCCGGGTTCACAGATGTTGAGGTTTCGTACTCGGTCGATGTGCGCTACCTCGGCCAGGCACACGAGATCTCCGTCGGGTGGACGCCGGGCGACACTCTCGCCGGATTGAGAGAGACTTTCGACGCGATCCATCGCGATCGAAACGGGTTCGACCGCCCGGATGATCCCATCGAAATCGTTGCGGTGCGTGGTGTCGCGACCGCATCTCCTGCACTGAGTGTCAGGGACGTATCCCGATGGCGACCGACGAAGGATCGAGCCGACACGCGCCGCGATGTAGCGGACGCGACAGGGACCGTATCTGCTTATATCGTTTCAAGGGAGGCCTTGAAGGTTGGGGACACGGTTGTTGGGCCGGCGATAGTCGAGGAGACCGAAGCAACCACCTACCTCGCTGCTGGTGACGTTGCGGTCGTGGCCGAATCGGGAGCGATGGAGGTGACGTGGTGACCATCGACCAGATTGCACTCGAGGTCCTGCGAAATCAGATGGTATCGATCGCCGAGGACATGGGTGTCGTACTACGTGTCACTGCATTCTCACCGAACATCAAGGAGCGTATGGATTGCTCTGCTGCCGTGTTCACTCCTGAGGGGGAGATGCTTGCCCAGGCCGAGCACATTCCCGTACATCTCGGATCGATGCCGGCGTCAGTTGCTGCGATCATCGACCGCTTCGGAACGGAGCCGGAGCCCGGAATCCAGTACGCGGTCAATGATCCATTCCATGGCGGCACGCACCTCAACGACCTCACACTCGTTCGTCCGGTCCATGTAGGGGGAGCACTCGTTGCGTGGGTTGGGAACCGTGCCCACCATGCCGACGTGGGTGGAGAGGCGCCTGGATCGATGCCGGCGCATGCCACCCGCGTTGATCAGGAGGGGATCGTGGTATCCCCGATGGTCGCGGTAAGAGACTCGCTGTGGACAGACGAGTTCCTGCAACCGTTCCTCACCGCAACAAGGACTCCAGGGGAGAGAAGAGGGGACCTTGCAGCGCAGCTCGGTGCGAACGAGGCCGGTTCCATTCGCCTTGGCGACCTGATCTCTCGATACGGAGCTGACACGTATCGGTCGATGACGGTGGGGTTGATGCAGTACGGCGAGCGTCGGATGCGCTCAGCCATTGCTGCGTTACCCGACGGGCGGGAGGAGTTCATTGACCACATGGAGTGGAAGGGTGACCTCATTCCGATCGTTGCGCGGATCACGGTGAGCGGGGATGAGCTTGTTGCTGATCTCTCCGAATCTGCCGATCAGGTTCAGGGCAACATCAACGCTGTGCGTGCAGTCACAGGATCATGTCTCTCCTATGCGGTTCGCGTCGCGACTGATCCAACGATCCCCGCTACCGGCGGTGCCCATCGTCCGTTGCAGCTCTTGACGAGACCCGGTTCGATTGTCGACGCTGTCGCGCCCGTCGCTGTTGCCGCGGGGAACGTTGAAACATCCCAACGGATCTCGGATGCGATGCTCGGTGCTCTTGCCTTGTTCGCCCCCGACAGGGTTCCTGCTGCCGGACAGGGAACGATGAACAACGTGCTCATCGGCAATGAGAACTATGCGTACTATGAAACCGTTGCTGGCGGCCAGGGAGCGAGGCCTCTGCGCGATGGCCAGTCAGGCATCCAAACCGGTATGACGAACACCAAGAACACGCCGATCACGTCCCTTGATACGCATTACCCGTTCACGATCACTCGCTACAAGCTGCGGATGAACAGCGGAGGCTCGGGTTTGTATCGGGGCGGTGACGGTATCGAACGTGGCATTCGGTTCAATGAGGCGGCCACTGTGTCGCTCATGGGCGAGCGCAGACTCACCGCTCCGTGGGGTCTTGCAGGCGGTGACGATGGAGCGGTTGGCGAGGACTGGTTGATTCGAGTAGGTGGCGACAGGGAGCAGCTCCCGTCCAAGTGCACCGTTGAAGTCGCAGCGGGCGACGAGCTCATCGTTCTCACCCCTGGCGGCGGCGGCTGGGGCCACCCATGAGTCGCGTACCCGGCACCCCAGTCCCCGATTCCGGTGGTTCCCGTCCGGAGAGGCGGAGTTCGCTGCAAGGAAACAAGGACCACGTCGGCCGTACGATCGATTTCGGTCGTACGGCGGCCGATTACGAGCGATACCGACCGGGCTTCCCCGATACTTTCTTCGACAGACTGATGACCGAAGGATGGATGGAACCAGGGTGGTGTGTGCTCGATCTGGGGACAGGGACGGGCACGCTTGCTCTCGGTTTCGCCGAGCGAGGCCTTGAGGCAACTGGTCTCGACGTAGCACCTGAACTTCTCGCGTTGGCCGGCGAGGCAGCCGTGGCTCGTCGTCTCAGCGCACGATTCGTCGAGGGGAGAGCTGAAGCAACAGGTCTGCCGGACAACTCCTTCGATCTCGTGAGCGCTGGCCAGTGCTGGTGGTGGTTCGACTCGGTCGCCGCGATCTCCGAAGCCACACGTGTGCTCGTCCCAGGAGGTCGCCTCTTGATTGCCAGTTTCTCTTACCTCCCGCTCCCCGGCACGGCGGCAGGACGAACTGAGGATCTGATCCTTGAGCACAATCCCGGGTGGCCAAAGGCAGGGTGGCGTGGAGTTCATCCCGAGCATGTCGAGGCGCTTGACCTCGGCGGGTTCGAGAGCGTGGAGAGCTTCAGTTATGTGATCGATGTTCCGTTCACACACGAGGCCTGGCGAGGCCGTATCCGCACCTGCAATGGGGTCGGCTCGGCGCTCGACGCGGAGCATGTGGATCGATTCGACGCCGATCTTGCGGGATTGCTCGGCGAAGAGTTTCCCGGTGACCTGACGGTTGCGCATCGCGTGTTTGTAGCGAGTGGAGTCGCCGGGGTATCCGAGTCTGCCTAGCCTCATTGCATGACCCTGATCAACGACCTCACCGCCCTGTTGGGTAAGGACAGGGTTCTTCATCATCCGCTTGATCGAACCGTCTATTCCAAGGATGCGGGAGTCACCGCTGGCGAGGTGATTGCTGCGGTGTTGCCCGGGAGTGCGGCGGAAGTCGCCTCAGTCGTCCGGATTGCCCGACACTACGACACACCGATCGTGCCGCGGGGTGCAGGAACTGGACTTGCCGGTGGTGCAGTGCCCGCAGAACCGGGCCTTCTGGTTGTGTTGACGCGGCTGAACGAGATCCGCGAGGTCGATGAATTGGCCCGCACTGCTTGGGTGGGCCCTGGTGTCATCAACCTCGATCTGTCGAAGGAGCTCGAGCCGATCGGTCTCCACTTCGCACCCGACCCCTCGTCACAGCAGGCGTGCACGATCGGTGGCAACGTCGCTACGAATGCCGGTGGTCCACACTGTCTCGCCGATGGCACGACGATCGCCCACATCCTTGCGGTCGAGGTGGTGACGGCTGACGGAGAGATCATCACGGTTGGGAGCGAGGCCCCCGATCAACCGGGTCTCGACCTTCGCTCGGTCGTCGTCGGATCCGAGGGCACCCTGGGCATCGCGACGAACGTACTCGTTCGGCTGACCGAGGATGCACCTGACGTGGCGACCCTGCTCATTGGCTTCGCAACCATAAAGGACGCGGCCGCAACAGTATCGGGTGTCATCGCTGCGGGACTCATCCCTGCCGCATTGGAGATCATGGACCAGCCGATGGTCAGGGCTGTCGAGAATTTCGTACATGCCGGATATCCAACCAACGCCGGAGCCGTCCTGCTCGCGGAGGTCGCCGGTACCCGGGCCAATGTTGCTGTGGGAGTGGAGACGATCCGGTCCGTTGCATTGCACCACGATGCCATGGACATTCGAGTCGCAACCGAAGATACCGAGAGAGCGCTTCTTTGGAAGGGGCGTAAGGCTGCGTTCGGGGCGGTAGCGCAGGCCGCGCCCGACTACTACCTCCATGACACGGTGGTCCCGCGTACGGCGCTCGTCGACGTGATGACCAAGATCTACGAGATCGGTGACCGATACGACCTCCTGATGCTGAACGTCTTTCATGCCGGGGACGGCAACCTGCACCCACTCGTGGCATTCGACTCGAAGGAACCGGGGCTCCTCGAACGCGTACAGGCGGCGGCGAGGGAGATGGTTGATGTCTCGATCGAGGCCGGAGGGTCGCTCTCGGGTGAGCATGGCATCGGACTCGAGAAGCGGGACCTCATGGGCCTCGTGTTCTCCGATGTTGACCTCGATGCCCAGGCAAGGGTTCGCGACGCATTTGACGGGTCAAGGTTGATGAACCCCGGGAAGGTTCTACCGGAGGGCTCGAGATGCTTCGACGCAAGCGGCTTGCGTCTGTGAGCACCCGCGTACCGACGTCGGTGTCAGAGGTCGCTGAACTCATCGCGCAGGCACGAAGCGACGAGGATCGGTTGTGGTTCCTGGGGTCGGGAACGACCACCGTCCCAGAAGGCCATACTGTCGTCGCGACGTCCGAGCTGAAGGGGATCGTCGACTACAAGCCAGATGACCTCACTGTCGTGGTCCGCTGCGGCACAGCGATTGGGGAACTTGATCAGGTGCTGAGCGAGCACGGGCACACGGCGGTACTGCCTGAAACGACCTCCGACCGAACGATTGGCGGCGTCGTAGCGTCGGGAGCATCGGGATATCGCCGACTTCGCTACGGCCCAACACGCGATCGCGTCATCGGAGTGACCATCGTGACCGGCTACGGAGAGGTTGTCCACGCCGGCGGGCAACTCGTCAAGAACGTCACCGGATACGACCTCGCGAGACTCGTGACGGGCTCGTACGGAGCTCTTGGGTTCATTGCGGAGATTTCTCTCAAGCTCTGGCCCGTTCCTCAGGGCCGCACGACAGTGCAGGTGGATGATGTGTCATCAGCGCGGCTCGGCCGCTACCAGCCAATCGCTGCACTCGAGACAGAGGGTGGGGGGTTCCTCCACATATCGAATCCCGATGTTTCGGATGAGAGCTTCTCGTGGCCAGCACCGCTTGACGAGGACATCGTCCTCGCGATCAATGTTCCGCCACGCCATGTACCCGATGCTGTAGAACGAATCCGGATGAATGGTGCTGGCCGGTTCGTTGCCGAGCATGGCGTCGGCGTGGTGAAGGCCGGTTGGAGCGCCACTCCTGACGACCGTGTCAGCGAGCTCAGGCAGTGGGCCGAATCCGTTGGTGGATCGTTGGTCATTCATCGGAGGGGTTCCCTTGGGGACTCAGTATCTCGATGGGGCGCGGAACCCAAGACGCCGACGATTCAGCGGCGGCTGAAGCAACTCTTCGATCCCGATCGTGTCTGCAATCCGGGTGTTCTGCCGGGAGGAGTGTGATGGCGTGGCTCACTGCTCATGCGCCAGCTCGGTTCGATCTTGATTCGTGTGTGAACTGTGGACTCTGTCTTCCGGTGTGCCCGACATATAGATTGACCGGGGATGAAACTGCATCTCCTCGAGGTCGACTGGCGGCTATCGATGCCGTCGATCAAGGCGAGGCTGCAGTCGATGAGCGCTTCGGTGAAATCATTGGGTTCTGTCTCCAGTGTCGGGCGTGCGAGACGGCCTGTCCCTCTTTGGTCCCATTCGGGCGGATCATCGAGAGCGCCACCGCCGAGGTCACCGCTGCTTCGCCGTCACGGACAAGGAGATTCGCGGTCGCCACGGCCGTCGCCACACCGACACTTCTCCGGAGCAGCTCGATCGGTGTCGGACTTGCGCAGCGACTGGGTGTTCCGTCCCGTGGCCTCCGGAGGCTACCGGTGCCGAATCGCACGGCGAGGGGCGGGAGTTGGGGGCCCGAGGATGCACCGCGAGCAACTTTGTTCGTGGGCTGTGTGGCCGATGCCTGGTTCTCCGACATCCACAAGGCAACGATCGAGGTGCTCCTCGCTGCCGGGTACCGAGTCGATGCACCGAGAGCCCAGACGTGTTGCGGAGCGCTCGCCGCACACGACGGTTTCGTCGATGAGTCCGAGCGGATGGCAGTCAGGAATCGTGACGCGCTTCGGGACGCCGAGCTGATCGTTGTGAACGTCGCTGGATGTGGCGCCCACCTCAAGGATGATGCCGAGCTGGGATCCAGGGTCCGTGACGTGAATGAGGTTGTTGCCGATGCGATTGCTGGTGGGCGTCTCCCGACGCTGCCATCGACCGGGAGGACTGTGGCGGTCCAGGATCCGTGCCATCTTGAGCACGGCCAGGGGATCGTCGACGAACCAAGGCAGGTCATCGCAGCGGCAGGGTACGAGGTAATCGATGTCGATTCTGGTGGACTGTGCTGCGGTGCAGCGGGAACCTACCTCATCGATCATCCGGAGACGAGTGCCGAACTCGGCCGCCGGAAAGCAGCGGCAGCTGACAGAACTGGTACCAAGCTCGTGGCCTCCGCGAACGCGGGATGCGAGATGCAGCTCCGCCGCTTCCTCGACGATGGTTACGAGGTGCGACACCCCATCGAGCTCTACGCCCGATCGACCGCGACTCTGGGAATACCGTAGGCGTTCCCAACCCGCTGACCCCGTGTCAGAGGGCGTGGATCCATATGCCGCTGGGAGAGACATCACAGCCAGCACGCCGGGCGGCTTGGATGAGCCAGTCATGGTCGGCGAGCCACATCCAGAACGCCTCACCACCGCGTTCATTGGCAAGGTCTATCAGTGCAGTGATGGCATCGAATGCCTCCTCAGGGTTCGTGTCGAGCAGTGACACGTCGAACGCGTCGTCGAAGGAGCCTGTGGCAGCCCACGACGAACCCATCTCCCAGAGTTCGCCAGCGGTGGCTCGGTCAACGAGGACTGATTCGGTCAATGTGTGGAAGCTCCACCCGTGTGCGACCAAGCCCCGCAGCGCGCGCCCACAGTTCGACGTTGGCCAACCCGCCGCGAGCATCTGGGCATCGGCGCTCTTCACCGGCCTCGCCGTGAGCACCGAGGGTGTGCGGAGGCCACCATTGCCATTCGGATTCGGTGTGGCGTCTCCGATGGATCGGCTTGCCCTGATCGCGGTCGCAACCCTGCGGAATCCCTGCTTCTGGATGTGCCTGATGGAGGCGGCGTTGTCGTCCTCGATCAGCAGCCGCACGACGAGTGCACCCTGGTTCCGTGCCCACTTGGTGAGTACATCGGCGAGCATGCCGGCTATGCCTTCACCCCTGCGGTCCGGGCGGACTCTCGCGGCGTGGGACCATGCTTCGGTCTCCGAGAGGAGGATGACGCGAGCGAGGCCCACGATTTCGGACTCGTCGATGGCAACCATGACCACTCCCGAGGGGTCATCGATCCACTCGCCGATCAATCTCGGGACGTAGTCGCCCCACTCGAACGTGTCGGTCGTGAACCCTGCGATCTCTTCGATGTCGTCGTGGGTCGCCGGGCGGAAGATCATGCGTTAGTAGCGGTGGAGCTTCTCGCAATGCTCGACGATGCCGTCCACCGTCGGGAACAATTGGTTCTCAAGGGAAGCGGCGAACGGGAACGACGGAATGTCCGGGGCTGTGTAGCGCACTGGGGGAGCATCGAGCCACTCGAACGACTTCTCCGCGATCTGCGCAGCGACTTCGGCTCCGTATCCGAGGAACCGGTTGTCCTCGTGGACGATGAGTACCTTGGATGTCCGCTGGATGGCGACCTCGATCGAGGGCCAGTCGAGAGGCTTGAGCGAGCGGAGGTCGAGCACCGTGGCGTCGATGCCCTGCTCCGCCAACAGGTCAGCGGCCTCGACCGCAAAGTGTGACATGGTTCCGTAGGCGATGATGGTCAGGTCGGCACCGACCCGTCGAAGAGCGGCCTTGCCAAGGGGTACTGAGTAGCCAGTCGCGGGTATCGGGCCCTTTGCAAGTCGGTACAGCTTCTTCGGCTCCAGGTACATGACCGGATCGGGGTCCTCCATTGCGGAGCGCAGCAGTCCGTATGCATCAGCTGGTGTAGATGGGACAACGACCTTCAGTCCGGGCACGTGCGTGTAGAACGCCTCGATGGATTGAGAGTGATAGAGAGCGCCATGGATACCCCCGCCGTAGGGCGTGCGAATCGTCAGCGGAAGCGACCATCGTCCGTTCGAGCGATAGTGCGTGCGTGCAACCTCGGAGACGATCTGGTCAAATGCGGGTTGGATGAAATCTGCGAACTGGATTTCAGCGAGCGTCATGGTGCCTGTGGCTGCTGTACCGATACCGACACCGATGACAAGAGCCTCCGCGATCGGTGTGTTGAACGACCTGTCCTCACCGAACGCTTCGGTGAGCCCCTTCGTAGCCTTGAACACACCACCCTTCGGGTCCGCAACATCCTCACCGAACACGATCATGTCGTCGTGGTCGGCCATCAGATCATGCATCGACCTGTTGATGGCTTCGATCAGGTTTCCGGTGTCACCTTCGATCTCGGGCTCGACCTCGGTGACAGGTACCGAGGGAATGATGTCGTTGACGAAGACGTGGCTGTGTGCGTCGGATGGGTCAGGCGACGATTCGGTCGCCTTCACAGCAGCAGCGATTTCCTCGACGATCCCGGCTTCGATCTCCTGTTCCAACGGCTCGGTCAGGATCCGCTGTTCGACGAGGTACTGCTTGAAGTTGGGGATCGGGTCCTTGCGTCGCCACAGTTCGACCTCTTCGCGGCTGCGATAGAGCTTGTCGTCGTCATCAGACGTGTGGGCGTAGTAGCGGTAGGTCTTTGCTTCTATGAGCGTTGGGCCCTCGCCTGCTCTCGCCCGTTCGACGGCGGCTGCCATGGCCCCGTAGACCTCAAGGACGTTGTTGCCGTCCACGACGATTCCCGGCATGCCGTAGCCGACCGCCCGGTCAGCGATCGTGCCTGCCAGTTCCTCTGCGGCGGGCACGGAGATGGCATACAGGTTGTTTTGGATGAGGAAAATGACCGGAAGCTTGTGGATACCAGCGAAGTTCATTGCCTCGTGCCAGTCGCCCTCAGATGTCGATCCCTCGCCACCGTCGACAACCACGACGGCGTCACTTCCGCTTCGTTTCAACTCGTACGCAACACCGCACGCCTGGGGGTACTGCACACCGATGACCGAGCCCTGGGTGAAGATGTTCAGATCAGGCTCTGACCAGTGGTTCGGCATCTGTCGTCCACCACTCGAGGGGTCCGACTCCTTGGCGAACACACCGGCGAACACGTCCTCAGCAGACATGCCAGCAGCGAGGACGTATGCGACGTCCCTGTAGTACGGCATCGACCAGTCCCTCGATGAGTCGATTGCCGCGGCGGCCCCGACCTGTGTGGCCTCGTGCCCCGAGGACGACACGACGAACGGGACCCTGCCCTGACGGTTGAGTGCCCACATGCGCTCGTCAAGCTTCCTGGCAAGCAGCATCTTTCGATACAGGTCAACCAGATCGTCATCGCTGAGACCGAGTGCGGTGTGGTCGATCACGCTGTCAAGTCCCAACGTCACGATGATTCTCCTTGATTCCCGGCCGCATCGATTCTCGATTCGGCTACATGTTCGGCTGCCTGCTCTGTACTGATTCCGAGAGTGTCTGATGCCTTCAGCACTTCAGTGAGGTTGTCATAGATCCCGTCGACCATCTTGTTCGACTTGTCAATGCTGTATCCGCCGACCTCGGCGGCAATGTTGATGATCCCTCCAGCATTCACGACGAAGTCCGGTGCGTACAGGATGCCGCGCCCTGCCAACCGATCAGCGTCCTTGCCCACCGCCAACTGGTTGTTCGCGGATCCGATCACCGACGCGCACCCGAGCTCGGGGATGGAATTCTCGTTGAGGTCTGCCCCGAGTGCGCACGGCGCGTACACATCGCATTCGACCTTGTGGATGTCGTCGACGGCAACAACTTTCACACCGTATTTGACAGAAGCGATGTCTGTTGCGCGTTCGTTCACGTCGGCAACGATGAGCTCAACCCCTTCGGTTGCGAGCATCTCGACGAGAGCAATCCCCACCTTCCCGACTCCCTTGATGGCGATCCGGCGCCCACGGAGAGATTCGGTTCCCCACAGGTGGCTGCTCACGGCCCGGATCGACGCGAGGACGCCGCGTGCTGTCGCGGGTGATGGATCACCGGATCCGCCATCCTCGAGCGGCAGTCCGGAGACGAATGATGTCTGTGTCGCGACGGTCTCCATGTTCGCCACCGTCGTACCGACGTCTTCTGCCGTGATGTAGCGACCGGCCAGGCCATCGATGAACCGTCCGTATGCCCTGAAGAGATCCTCAGATGCGAGCCGGGCAGGGTCACCGATGATGACAGCCTTACCACCACCTTGTTGGAGCCCGGCAGCAGCGGCCTTGTAGGTCATCCCTTTCGAGAGCCTCAGGACGTCGACGAGCGCCGCATCCTCGTCCGGATAGGGGTAGAAACGCGTGCCGCCAAGGGATGGTCCGAGTGCTGTGCTGTGGATAGCAACGATCGCTCTGAGGCCGGATGCCTTGTCCTCACCGAAGTGCACGGACTCGTGCGTCTCCGTGCCGATGGTCTCGAATACTCCCAAGACAGGCCTCCGGTGAATCGTTCAGGCGTCTGTGTGCGGCGTGTCCATATGTTAGCGATGCTGAACCCCGCTACTCAGCCAGCAAGGCGCGTCATCCCGACCCGGCAGGTCGGCAGATGGCGTAGCATCAGATTCATGATCAAGACGGCGTACTTCCGTGTCTATGTGCCAGCGGAGCGAGTGGGGCCGCTACCACCTGCGCGGAGTAGTTTCACGCCGGATCCCGTGAGACATGATGGAACGTTCATGTGGACCGAGTCGACTGTCGATGACGCCATCTTCACTGTCTGGCAGGGCCAGCAGTTTGCCTGTCCGCGCAACGCACGGCTTCGCATGATCGAGGGGATCCTCGTCTTCAGCAGGACGTTCCCGGCGATTCAGGTCATCAGTGAAGCAGAACGCGTGAAGTTCGTATCGGAGCTCGCCGAGCTGAAGAACGCATCGGCCATGTCCCGTGGACACATCTTGTCATCTGCGTGGCATGTCCCTCTCCGGTGGTTCTCAGCCTTCGCACCCAATGAGCGGGACGTATACGAGACGGACGCGGGGCCATCGATCCGGTATCGAACGTCAATTGGTGATGCTGTCGATCGCGTGCATTGGAGCTCCACCGTGCTTGCGAACGCCGGTTTTCCTGAGCAGGTTGTCGAGCGCGTGAACGATCTTGAACGGTGGCTCATGGAGTACTCGGCTGACTCAATGGTCGAACTCGACTATTCGGACGTGGCGCAGGTCTTCACGGATGCCGATCTCGTCCTCGACGAATCCGCTGAGAACGTACGCAATAGCCTGCTCGCTCTCGAACGTGGCGATGGTGAAGCATCTCAACACGACTACGAGATGGTGGCATCCCGCTGGTTCGCCGCCCAGTCCTTCACATTCAGCAACTAGCGAGCCCGGCTCACTGAGCCCCTCGCTGTCAGAAGCTATTCTTGGAGCTGCTCCAGGTCCATTGCAACGTCAAGGGCTGGGGCGGAGTGCGTCAGCCAGCCGACGGAGATTACGTCGACGCCCGTTTCGGCAATCGCTCGAACCGTGTCAAGGGTCACGCCTCCTGAGGCTTCGGTCACCATGGTGCCGTCGACCATCGTGACCGCTCGTGCGAGCAGCTCTGTGGCCATGTTGTCCAACAACACGACATCGGCGTCCGTGTTGATCGCTTCGGCGAGCTGGTCGAGCGTATCCACCTCGATCTCAACGACCGTGTCGGCCCCAACGAGACTTCGAGCCTTCTGCACCGCATCCGCGATCGAGTCGGACGCCACGAGGTGGTTGTCCTTGATCATCACAGCATCGAAGAGACCCATGCGGTGGTTGACACCGCCGCCGACAGCAACGGCATACTTCTGAAGGGCTCTCAGGCCGGGTGTCGTCTTCCTCGTATCCGAGATCGAGGCCCCGGTCCCGGACACGGCATCGACAAATGCGCGAGTTGCGGTCGCCACGCCCGAGAGCTGGCCGAAGAGGTTGAGTGCCACCCTCTCGGCGGTGAGCAGACTCCGAGTCGGGCCGGAAGCAGTGAGTGCGATCGTTGCAGC
>JAUVQC010000128.1 GCA_030598305.1 Actinomycetes bacterium | reverse complement strand
GCCGAAGAGCCCGAGCCAGTACCGCAGGGAAGGAGGAAGCGATGACCACTGTCGACACGGCGCATCACCGTTCACGCATCACGCCTGCACACGCGATCAGGGACATGTCGATCATCACGAGACGCAACCTGCTGCGCGTCGTGCGCAATCCGCAACTCCTGCTGTTCTCCACGGTGCAGCCGGTCATGTTCCTCCTCTTGTTCACGTACGTCTTCGGCGGCGCGATCTCGGGACCTTCCGACAGCTACATCAACTTCCTGCTGCCCGGGATCCTGGTACAGACGGTCATGTTCGGCGCAACGAACACAGCGATCGGACTCACCGAGGACCTCGCAGCCGGTGTGATCGACCGATTCCGATCGCTGCCCATGGCACGGTCGGCGGTTCTTGCCGGCAGGACCCTCTCTGACCTCGTGCGTTCGACGTTGGTGATGTCGCTTCTCGTATTTGTCGGCTACCTGATTGGCTTCCGGCCTGCGGGTATTCCTGAGCTGATGACCGGTTTCGCGCTCGTCATCCTCTTCGGATACTCGGTCTCATGGGTGTTCGCAGCGATCGGTCTCGCGACGAAGACGTCCGAGGCTGCCCAGGCAGCTGGGTTCTTCTTCGTGTTCCCGTTCGTCTTTGCCAGTTCGGTCTTCGTACCGACCCAGACAATGCCTGACTGGTTGCGGGTGTTCGCTGAGAATCAGCCCGTGTCGGTAATCGCAACCACGGTGCGAGGGCTCATGTTCAATGTTGCCGCATTGCCATCGGGCAAGACGATCGAGGGAATGATCATGTTGTCGTTGGCCTGGATCGTCGGCATCTTCGTCGTCACAGCACCCATAAGCATCAAGTTGTACCGTCGCATCTTCAGCTGACGATCTGGCGCCCGGTGACTGACGCCTGAAATCAGTTACTGTGGCTCCGCTCGCTGCGGAGGAGGCGATCGTGAGCCTTGGCGTACATTCTGAAGTTGGCACGCTCCGAAAGGTGATGGTGCATCGCCCCGGTCTCGAGCACCGCAGGCTCACGCCGACCAACGCCCACGAGCTCCTGTTCGATGACGTCATCTGGGTGGACAAAGCCGAAGAGGAACACGACGCCTTCACACAGGTCATGCGTGACCACGGAGTGGAGGTCTTCTACGCCCAGACGTTGTTCGCCGAGGCCCTCGAGAACCCCGATGCGAAGCGATGGGTTCTCACCAACATGTTGTCCGAACGGATGATCGGGGTCGCAGCCGCACAGCATGCCTCAGAGATCATCGACGTCCTCGCCACAGACGAGATCGCTGAGTTCCTCGTCAGCGGTGTCGTGCCACGCGAGATCGGCGGCCGGGGCGTGGATCTCTACTACGAGTCGATCGACCCGGCATCTCTCACGCTTGCGCCCCATCCGAACTTCATCTTCCAAAGGGATCCGTCGTCGTGGATATACGGTGGCGTCACGATCAATCCAATGGCCAAACCCGCACGGCGGTACGAGTCGATGATCACCGAGGTGATCTACCGGTTCCACCCGATGTTCACAGCCGATGGTCCCGTCAATGTCTGGTTCGGCGGCTCGGCGGAGGACTGGGGGAGTGCGAACCTCGAGGGTGGCGACGTGGAGGTAATCGGCAACGGTGCCGTCGTCGTTGGACTGTCAGAGAGGACCTCCCACCAGGCGGTGTCGCTGCTGGCCCGCAATCTCTTCAAAGCCGGCGTCGCAGGCAAGGTGCTCACCATGGCGCTTCCCAAGGAGCGGTCCTTCATGCATCTCGACACCGTGATAACCATGGTGGACCGTGATGCTGTCACTGCCTACCGGGCGGTTGTCGACGATGCCCGCGTTTGGTGCATCAGGCCGGGGGATACCCCTGGCGAACTGGTGGTTGAAGAACGACCTGAGGGACTCGTTGCCGCGATGGCGGACGCCCTTGACCTCGACGAGATACGTGTCATCGGAACCGGTGGAGACGACCTCGCTGCTGCCCGTGAACAGTGGGATGACGGGAACAACGTCGTCGCCCTCGAACCGGGTGTCGTCGTCGCGTATGAGCGCAATACACTCACGAACGATCACCTGCGCCAAGCCGGTGTCGAGGTCATTGAGATCCAAGGATTTGAACTCGGGCGGGGCAGAGGTGGAGGCCACTGCCTTACCTGCCCGCTTGAACGTGATGCCTAGAGGGAGACAACATGACACCTGATCTGTCCGGTCGAAGCTTCGTCAAGGTCATCGACTACGAGCCAGCAGAGCTACGACACCTTCTGGATGTGTCCTCTCGATTCAAATCTGCCAAGGCATCCCGCAGCGAGACCCGCATGCTCTCGGGGAAGAACATCGCCCTGATCTTTGAGAAGACATCGACGAGGACGAGGGCGGCGTTTGAGGTCGCGGCGTACGACCAGGGCGCCCATGTCACATATCTCGACCCGAGCGGCAGTCAGATGGGCCATAAGGAATCAACAGCGGACACGGCTCGCGTGCTCGGGCGCATGTATGACGCCATCGAGTACCGCGGCAGCGGCCAGGAGCACGTCGAAACGCTTGCGCAGTACGCGGGTGTGCCGGTCTACAACGGACTCACGAACGAATGGCATCCAACCCAGATGCTTGCGGACTTCCTCACGATGGATGAGCACTCGGCCAAGCCGCTTCGCGAAACGACCTTTGCGTTCCTTGGGGACGGCAGATACAACATGGGCCGGTCACTACTTGTCATGGGTGCTCTCATGGGCTGTGACGTCCGAATCGTTGGACCGGCTGATCTTGCGCCTCCCACTGAAGTGGTTGCCATGGCCCAGGGGATCGCCATCCAGACGGGGGCGAGGATCACACTCACAGACGACCCCGAGGCTGGGGTTGCGGGCGCGGACTTCGTGCACACAGATGTGTGGGTGTCGATGGGTGAGCCCAAGGACGTGTGGCGGTCGCGGGTCGAAGACCTCCGCTCCTATCAGGTGAATGCTGATCTGATGGCTGCCACCGGGAACGATGACGCCAGGTTCATGCACTGCCTCCCTGCCTTCCACGACGCAAACACGACGGTTGGCGCTGAGATCTTGGAAGCAACGAACATGCCCGACGGCCTTGAGGTCACGGGTGATGTGTTCGAGTCAGAGGCGAGCATCGTGTTCGACCAGGCCGAGAACCGCATGCACACCATCAAGGCCATCATGGTGGAGACGCTCTCACGTCTCGACTGAGGGCCAGTGGTGCAGGTGCTCCCATGTGAGCTCGGCGATGATGACACCAAAGACGATCGCGCCCGCAGCGATGCCGTTGATACCGGTCGCCAGGATCATCACCACAAGGAGGACCGCAGCCGTTGCACCCCGGAGCATGAAGATCCGAGGAATCGACCGGAGCACCGCCGCCACGATTGACAGGAGCACGAGGGCAACCCCCAGTGCCATCGCCACGCGGATAGGCGTCGCCATAGCTTCGTCCGGGTGCGCAACGACGTCCTCCGCTGCAACAGCGAAGAACACGATTCCTACGACGATGGGGTAGTGGAGGATGGAGTAGACGGTTCGGGCGAAGTGCCCACGATCGAGCCCGCGGGTCGCAGTGAACAGCGTTTCGACGAACGGCGCTGCCTTGTCGAAGTACGACCACCACAAGGCAGCTGCCACGGCGAACATGAGGCCGACCGCCGTGAGATGGGTTGCGTCACGTGGGACATGGGACGCAGCCAGCCCGATTCCCACGATCGACTCGCCAAGGGCGATGATGATGAAGAGTCCCATGCGCTCCGCGAAGTGTTTGGCGTCGATGGCCCACGTGCCTTTCCCTGCGTTGATGGCGCTGAAGACGTCAAGGCTTGCACCTGCAACCCAGAAGACGCCGAGCCAGGGTGTGGCGAGGAAACTGCCGATCAGGACGAACAGCGCCGCAAGGAAGGACAGGGGGAAGAACGTGGCAAACGCGGCACGCTGTGTTGCATACGGCTTGGAAGCCACCCAGTAGAACCCTGCGGCAAGCATCCGCACCACGAAGTACGTGATGCCGAACCACCGTGACCCGTCGCCGAACGCATTGGGTACCTCAAGGGCCATGAGGAGTGTCGCCCCCATTGCGGTGAGGAGGAACAGGCGGATGGCCGGTCCGTCGGTTCCGGTCCAGTTGGTCGTCCATGTGTAGATGGACCATGTCCACCACAGAAGCGCAAGGAGGAAGGCACCCTTTGCGAATCCGATGACGGTTGGATCGGCATGGATGAATGTAACGACCTGGGTGATCGCAAACACATACACGAGGTCGAAGAAGAGTTCGAGCGTCGATGCATTGCGACCTTCGCCTCCGCGCACTGCTGGGGTATGCGTCATAGGTCGAGAGCATACGCGCATAGGATGCCGTGTATGGCGTATGACGAACATCTCGAGGAGAGAATCAGGGCGCTCCTTCCCGATGAGCCTGGCATCACATCCAAAAAGATGTTCGGCGGGTTGGCGTTCATGCTCGATGGCAACATGGCGGTAGGTGTCTCCAACGATGAATTGATGGTCCGCGTCGATCCAGACAGCTTCGATGACCTTGTCGCCGAATCCGATGTGCGCCCATTCGAGATGGGTGGACAGGGAATGAAGGGATGGATACTCGCTGGCGGCGAAGCCATCGCCGAGGAGCAGGATCTGGAGCGCTGGATCGACATCGGCATGGGATACGCAGGGTCACTGCCGCCGAAGTAGCCGGCTCTTACTTTT
>JAUVQC010000103.1 GCA_030598305.1 Actinomycetes bacterium | reverse complement strand
CGGTGGCAGCCGAGAGCTCCCTCGAATCCCTCGCGCTCGAGTGGAAATCTCGCGGTCTCGTTGTCGGCGGCATCAAGGATGCCATTCAACCCGGTCGCAGGATCATGACGGTCCACGACCTCGATGCGGGCTTCGCGGTCATGAGCGAGGACCGAGCCAAGAGCTGAGCTTCAGACCCCGAAAATCAATTCGCGGAGACGCACGCGACTCGTCGCGAAGGTGTCGAGGTCGACCCGAATCGAGCCGAGCCTGAGGCCACGCATCTCGTCGCCGTACCGGGTTGCGACCTTGACTGATCCGTCGACATGTTCAAGTACACCAAGACCGAGACACCTGCCGCGCTCGTCCTGGACACCGACGAGCATGCCATCAAGCCGACTGACATCGAATCCATCGGGCAGGGTCGGAGCAAAGACAGTCGTTTGCACACGCCACCGGGGCGGATCCTCACCAAGGTTCGCTCGGAGCGCATCAGCCCGAGTGTCCTGCCTGTCGAGCGGCGATCCCGCCACGAGATCGATCGGGGGATCGACCTCGGCAACACGCGCCGAGAGGAAGCGCCGCAACATGCCGATCACCGGGTCGAGTTCCTCGCCCCTCCTGATCGCGATGACGAGTGCCGGCTGGGCAAGCTCGACGAGGTGATACTTGAGTGTCTGTCCCACAACACCCGTTACGACCCCGGTCGTGTCACAGATGACAAGGCCAGCGCGCTCCTTGGCAATGTCGATGAGTGCGGTGACCGCGACAACGTGCGGAAGGACGACCCCGTTCGGCTCGGCAGCACCGACAAATCTCAGCTCATCTGGCGAATTGAGAGCATCACAATCATCAAGGGACGACAGGACCTTCAGTCCAACGCATCCAATGGGTCCAACAGTTGCCGCAGCGACATCGCCATCGACATAGGCGACCGTGCGACCGTGCTCAACGGCGTCTCGGAGCAACATCTGGGCAAGAGTCGTCTTCCCCGTCTCTGCATCGCCGATGACCATGACGACGCCGTCCAGACCTCTGACCCGCTCGCGCAACGCACCGTATGGCTCGTCGCCCCCCATCAGGGACCTCCTCGATCGCTCACCCAGATACTACGACCCACTCAGGGCTTCGCTCGCCGCGTAACCAGAGCGCAGGGTACGCCGCATAACCTTGTGCGACGCGGTGCGCGGGAGCGCGTCAATGAGGACCACCTCGTGCACTTTGAAGAGGGGGTTCAACCGGCTACGGACGAGCTGTTGCATTGCAGAACGCAGCGCATCAACGTCGGACCCCTCGTGGGACGGGACGGCAAAGACGACGAGACGGTCGGGACCACCGTCTGGAGGAGGAACTGCGACAGCAGCGACCTCGGTGACACCATCGACGTCGCTGATGGCTCCTTCGAGATCTGCGGAGGAGACCTTGATCCCTCCAAGGTTCATCGTGTCGTCGACGCGGCCCAGCGCACGAAGAGAACCACCACGAACACGTTCCATCTGGTCCCCGTGGCGTCGCAGTGGCCTTCCGATCTCAGGCACCCCTGCGTAGTACACCGCAGCGTGATCCATATTGAGGAGCTCACCCGACAGACCCATCGATGGTGGCACGAGGAACACCTCTCCGATGTCACCGACCATGCCTTGGTCGTCGACGAGTACGAGGTCCAGTCCGAGCGCAGGCGTGGAGAAATAGGCAGGGATCGATGGATGCAGCACCGTCGAGGTGACGTAACCACCACCGATCTCGGTACCGCCGCAGTATTCGATGACGGGGATGCCCCCAGCCACATCGCTCAGCCACGCGTAGTCGTCTGCGTTGGAGGCTTCACCTGTGGACGAAAGAACTCTCACCGAAATCCAGTCGCCCGCGTGCAGCACGCCCAACGATCGCCATGTCGCCACGATCGATGGGACGATGCCGAGCATCGTCACGCCAGCTGCCTCCACGAACTCCACGAACCCACGAGTTGTAGGAGCGTCGTCGTACAGGGCCATCGTGGCGCCGTTGAGCAGCGAGGCATAGATGAGCCACGGTCCCATCATCCAGCCAAGGTTCGTCGGCCAGGCAACAACATCGCCGCTATGGATGTCGTGGTGATAGCGGCCATCCATGGCTGCCTTCAGCGGAGTCGTGTGGTCCCACGGGATCGCCTTCGGGTCCCCGGTCGTGCCCGATGAGAACAGGATGTTCGTGTGCGCTGATGCGGGCAGGGGTACGGGATCAAACTCGCAGTGTTCCACGAGGAAGTCATCCCAGCCAGTATCGCCATCCCTCAGCGGTCCGCTTCCCACAACGATGCATCGCGACGCTCCTGCTTCGACGCACTTGCTGTACATCGGGAGTCGCTTGCCCACACGGACCGCTTCGACCTGGGTAACGACCGCGACGGCATCAGAGATGTGGAGCCGCGTGGCGATCTCATCCGGGGCGAACGAGTCAGCGATCGATACGACCACGCCCCCGCCGGCAATGATCCCGAGATAGGCAACAACAGCTTCCTTGTTCATCGGCATCACGATCGCAATGGCATCGCCGACACTGAACCCTGCTCGTGCAAACCCCGCGGCGAACCGGGCGACGAGGACCGAAAGTTCACCAACAGTCGTCACTTCTGATCCGCTGGGTCCGGCGGAGACGATGGCAACCGCGTCCGGATCATGGTCGAGACATGAGGACACGATGTTGATGCGTGCGCCGGGTAGCCACTCGGGCGAAGTGACATCGTCACTCCCACGAATCGCTGTTGGCTCAACATCGAATCTGATATCGATGTCGTCAATGACCATCGACCAGAAGCCGTCAGGGTCATTTACGGACCACTTGTGAAACTCAGCAAACGAGTCGATGCCCCTTGTCTCCATGGCGTGGGTCAAGTTGGCGTGAGCGATCGTGGTTTCATCCGGCAGCCACACTGGTGGACGAGGATCTGGTCCGCGAGTCATGCTTGGAGGCTAGCCGTGGTCAAATCCCCGGACGTGGACGGCCTGAGGGTCTATGGTTGCGTCTGGAGGAAGGCGGATTCAATGCAAAATCGACAACGAACAGCCAGTCTCGTGCTGTTGGGAGCGATCACATCTTTCTGGGTGGTCGGTCTCGCCGCGCCGGCGAATGCTGAAGTGTTCCAGGGTGGATGTACAGGAAGCGCCGAATTTTCCGATGGGACGAAGGTGACCGAGAGCACGCCGCTTGACGATGTCATTACCGTCCCGGAAGAAGACTCAGTGGTCTATCAGGGAAGCATCAACCTTCCACCTCCCGATGACGAGGTCCCCTTCTCCGGGAACGTCTCAGTTCGCCTTCCTCGCTTCAACTGGGCAGTTGTCAGCTGGGCAGACACGACCGAGGAAGTCTCTGCCGGTGGCGTCTATGTCTATGAGGTTCCGGGTTTCGTTCCCCGTGGTGTGCAGCTCGAGGTTTCGGCCGCGCACACACAACAGGGACAGACATGTGCTGTTGCGGTGACCATGAAGCTCGACGGTGATCCCGGAGCTGCAGCAATCATCAGTGCGACCGGCATGGTCGTATTCGCTATCGGGACTCTTGGGGCCGGCATGAAGAAGAAGGTGGCATGATGAAGGGTCGACCATTTCTCGGCATCATCTCAGGATTCATGTTCGGACTGTTCGGTGGGCTCACACTCATCCTCTTCGGAGTGATTCCACTGCACTCGGACCTGCTGTGGGTCCTGCCGCTGTTGGGACTCCTGCTCGGACTCATCCTCGCTGCCTGGGCTCCCTTTGGAAAGGGCCCGCAGGCCGATGAGCCCACGGCTCAGACCGTGGACGACACCGTGGTGGATGCTGATCCACCGGTGGCACCACCCACCGAGTAGCGACCGGGCGTCTGCAACGATGCAGACATGACAGCGCCCGATTCACACGTTTGGTGGGGTGGTCGAGGCCACGTGGTCTACACGATCGTCGTGTTCGTGATCCTTGCGTCGCTGGACAACGCCGCGATCGCCCTCATCCCATCGATGGTGCCCCAGCTCAGGGAGACCTTCGGAGCGAGCACTGCCGCCATCGGGATTCTGACCGGCGCACAGATACTCGTCACAGCTGTAACAGCCGTTGGATGGGGCTATCTCGCAGACTCACAGGACCGCAAGAAGCTCCTCATGTGGGGCACCGTCATATGGGCAGCCGCCGTCGGTCTCTCCGGTGTAACCACCTCTTACTGGACGCTGTTCGGGCTCCAGGTAATTGCCGGTATCGGCCTCGGATCGATCGCTTCGGTCGGCTTCTCGGTCATCTCTGACTTCGTCGCACCGAAACGGCGTGGTCTCGCGATGTCGTTCTGGGGTCTCAGCCAGGGCATCGGAACCCTTGTCGGGTCACTTCTGGCGTCCCAGGCCGGGGCTCAGAACCACTCCGCCCCTTTCTTCATTCTGGCGGGAGCCGGGTTCCTGTTCTCGCTGCTCTTCCTCACCACGTTCGACGCCCCGAGGGGCTACAGCGAGCCAGAACTTCAGGAGCTGTATGCCGATGGAGGCACGTACGACCACGAGATCGATGTTGACCAGTTGAAGGGTCTCATGGAGGTCAGGACAAATCGATGGCTCGTGCTGCAGGGACTCACAGCCCAGGTTGCATACGGGTCACTCATCTGGGTCCCCTTGCTGTATCAGGAGAAGGTGATCGCAGAGGGGTACTCCCAGGCGACCGGCCAACAGGTCGGGGGACTCTTCGCTGCGCTGTTCACCGTCGGAGCCCTGTTCTCCATCCTCTTTGGCCACATCGGTGACCGCTGGCAACGAAAGAACCTCTCGGGTCGCGCATATGTGTCCGCCATCGGCATCGTGGCAGCGATACCGTTCTTCCTCCTCTTCTTCTGGGTGCCCCTTCGGGGCCTCGAAGTGACCGACGGTGCGGGCACGGCCACGTTCATCCCTGAGGTCCTCACAGCGATCGTCACGAACCCATGGGTCGCGCTCGCGTTCCTCTCGGCGCTCATCGCCCTGGCGCTCACCTCGGCCGACTCCCCCAACTGGTTCGCATTGATCTCAGATGTGAATCTGCCAGAGCACAGGGGAACTGTGTTCGGCGTAGGGAACTTCGTCAACGGTCTCGGAAGGGCGGTCGGCACCGGGCTCACGACGGTAACCGCCGATGTGTTCAGCAGGACACTGCCGCCGCCTTTCAACCTCGCGCTCGGGCTCTCGATCTTCCAGATCTTCTTCCTCCCGACGGGTTGGTGCTATTGGAAGGCCGCCCACACGTGCCCAACCGATATCAAGGACGTCAGGGCAACGCTGCGCACGCGAGCCAAGACCTGAGAACATCTCCTTCGTTCTGGCGTCCAATCTGGCCGTATATGGCGCGTATGGACGCCAGAATGATCCAGGTTTGCGTCTGGGTCGCGAAATGTTGCCAGATTCGCGAAAAAGGACATGCACCATGGGTGGCAATGTGTCACACCCGAACGCTAGAAATGACGCAGCTTCCCCCGAAGCGGTCTCTCGCAGGCTGATTTCGGAAAGAGTTGACGAGTGACACGAATGTAATTACACTCGTGCAACCACGCAACATGTAGTGGGTATGAAGACGCTATTGGCACAACATG
>JAUVQC010000079.1 GCA_030598305.1 Actinomycetes bacterium | reverse complement strand
GTCAGCTACTCGATTCAGACCAACGGCGTACTCATCGACGAACGGTGGGCAGCGTTCTTCAAGGAGAACAACTTCCTTGTTGGATTGTCGGTCGATGGACCACGGGAGTTGCACGACAAGTATCGGGTCGACAAGCGTGGGGAGGGCTCATTTGATCGTGTGATGGTCGGCTACGCACGCCTTAAGGCCGCCGATGTCGATGTCAACGTACTGTGCACGGTCCATGCAGGGAACCAGGACCATCCAGTGGACATATATCGATTCTTTCGGGACGACATGGGAGTGCAGTTCATCCAGTTCATCCCGATCGTCGAACGAACGACAGAAACGTTGCTACCGCTTGCGAACATCGGGTGGAGTACGTCCAACAGGGAGAGCAGGCCGTTGTACGTCCAGGCGGGGAGTCACGTCACCGATCGCAGTGTGGGCTCGGAAGCGTACGGAACATTCCTCAACGAGGTTTTTGACGAGTGGATCAAGGCCGACGTTGGGGAGATGTACGTTCAGATGTTCGATGTCGCGTTGGCGAACTGGCACGGTGAGCCACCTGGCCTGTGTATCTTCTCAGAGACGTGTGGACTGGCCCTGGCCTTGGAGCACAACGGTGACCTCTACTCGTGCGATCACTACGTTGAGCCCGACTTCCTCCTTGGCAACATCACCGACACGCCGCTTGGTGAACTCGTAGCCTCGGACCAGCAGCGAGCGTTTGGTGAGGCAAAGAGGAACACACTTCCCCAGTACTGCCTGGATTGCGAGGTCAGGTTTGCCTGTCACGGTGGGTGTCCCAGGAACCGGTTCACGAACACGCCCGATGGCGAGGAAGGCCTCAACTATCTGTGTGCCAGCTACAAATTGTTCTTCAACCACATCGACAAGCCGATGCGACTCATGTCATCACTCCTACACGCCGGGCGGGCACCCTCGGAGGCCACAGCCATTCTCGCGACCGCCGCGCCAGACGACTCGGACTGGAACTGAAGGCGGAATAGGGCTGTCCGAACGGCCGTTGTTGGCCATGTGCACCGTGCGGTGCAGGTGGGAGGAGCGGCGTCATGGCAAAGAAGAAGCAGTCCGTAGGGTCACCGGTCGATAAGGCAAAGCAAGCCGAGAAGCGGGCCCGACGAGCGGAACGCCAGGCTGCTGAAGCCAGGGCCAAGCAGGTTGCGATCCGCAAGCGGCGAACAAGGATCGGTCTCTCCGTCCTCGCCGCGGTGGCAGTTTTCGGGGCAATTGGGTTCGTCATCGTTGACAAGGCGACACTTGAAGAACTTCCCGGCGTTTCGAAGCAGGACTACGAGGGCCGCGACCATGTCCCCTCGGGCGAGACGGTTGCCTATGGAACGGCGACGCCTACGAGCGGTACACACGCTGCGAGTTCCGCACGCTGTGGTGCCTTCACACAGCAGGTGCCCGCCGAATTCGCCGTGCACTCCCTTGAGCACGGTTCTGTGGTGATCTGGTATCAGCCCGCTCTGGCGACCGAGGAGATATCGGCGCTCGAAGGAGTCGTGAATCGGTTCAATGATCGTGTGATTCTGTCTCCCAATGCACAGTTGAGCCAACCGGTGGTCGCGACCGC
Organism: Actinomycetes bacterium; assembly: GCA_030598305.1. Next base: position 4,860 of record JAUVQC010000079.1, on the reverse strand, counting down.
TTGGAATCGCCTCAAGGCATACGATGGTGCGGATCCTGAGCTGGAGCAATTCATCGAGACATATCGCAATCGCGGACCCGAGAGTTTCAGCTGTACGTATTGACCATTGGATGTTCATAAGTCGGGCATTCGACAGCAGGGCTCGCAGATGCGACACCACCAGCCAGTGCAGAACTGTGGCATCGTGTAGCGTGACATCTGATCCACAAGCACCCTGTTCGCATTGGTAGGAATAACGATCGTGACAGATTCCCCAGCTATCTGGAGCTCGGTCAAAGCGAGCCTCGGTGGTGGTGGCAACCAGCGGAAGCTTGGTGCCTTCATCGGTGTGTTCACACCATCGATCCTGACGATCCTCGGTGTGATCCTCTATCTCAGGACCGGATGGGTCGTTGGAAGTGTCGGATTGTTGCAGGCCTTGGCGATCGTGGTTATCGCTCACGTCGTGACCCTTGCCTCCGCCCTCTCGATCTCGGCTGTTGCGACGAACATGCGGGTCGGGAAGGGCGGGGCGTACTACATCATCTCCCGCAGCCTCGGCATCGAGGTAGGAGCAGCAATCGGCATTCCGCTGTACCTCGCAATGACCTTCTCGGTGACCCTGTACGCGTTCGGTCTTGCCGAGAGCGTCGGGTTCGTGTGGTCAGGTGCCCCAGAGCGCCCGATCGCGGCGCTCACGATCCTTGCTGTGGCACTCCTGGCCGCCCGCGGCGCAGGAGTGGCACTCCGGTTGCAACTCCCGATCATGGCCGCAATAGTTGTTTCACTTGTCGCGCTGCTGATCGGAGCCGCCGGTGGCAGCGGCGGCGCCATCTCGCTTGGCGACACCGGGGCCGGTGCAGACTTCTGGGTGGTATTCGCGGTCTTCTTTCCAGCGGTCACCGGCATCATGGCGGGCGTCAGTCTCTCGGGGGACCTCGCGAAACCGAGTCGCGCGATACCGCTCGGCAGCATCGCTGCAGTCCTCACCGGTTTCGTCGTGTATCTCGTGGTCCCGATCATCCTTGCGGCGTCCGCGACATCTGAGGAACTGGTCACGAACAATCTCATCTGGTTCGATATCGCAGGATCGCTCGCGCCACTGGTCCTCATTGGCCTTTGGGGTGCAATCTTTGCCTCGGCGGTGGGGAGCATCCTTGCGGCCCCGCGAACCCTTGAAGCAATGGTCGACGACCGCGTGCTCCCTTCGGCCCTCCGCACTCGATACACCTGGATCGATGGACCTGGTCTTCCGCTTCTCGTGAGCGTCGGCCTCGCCCTGGTCGCCGTGGTGCTCGGTGACCTCGACACGATCGCGCCGTTGCTCACGATGTTCTTCCTCACGACGTACGGCACTGTCAACCTCGTCGCTGGCCTCGAACAACTCAGTGGTGATCCGTCGTATCGTCCAACACTCCGAATCCCATGGTGGGTTTCGATAGCGGCCGCCCTCGCATGTTTCTATGTGATGTTCCTGATCAACCCGATCGCACTCATCATCGCGGTCATGTTTGAGGCCGGTGTCTACGTAGTCATGCGACGTCGGGCCATGAACGCACCGTGGGGAGACCTGAGGCGGGGAGCGCTGATGTCCCTTGTGCGGACCACGGTTGTCCGGCTTAAGAACATGCCAGCAGATCCCCGGAACTGGCGGCCGAACATCCTTCTCTTCGCTGGCGATGTTCGGCGAAGACCCGACCTGGCGCGTTTCGCAGGGTGGCTGGTCCAGGATCGCGGGATCCTGACGGTTGCGATGCTGCTGACCGGTTCGATCGGCGGCCTCAAGGGCCAACGCGACGTTGAGATGGGCAAGCTCGCCGATGAGCTTGAGACGCTCGGTATCGTCGGTTTTCCAGAAGTCGACATCGTCGACACGTTCGAGGCTGGTGCGGTGTCCGTTGCACAGTCCAACGGAATCGCAGGCATCGATTCGAATACGGTGATGTTCGGCTGGAGTGAGAAGACGGACCGTCAGGCCGCGACGCTGCGGATCATCGAGCAACTCGCGCTCCTCGAGAAGTCAGCGGTCATTGGGCGAGTGGTGCCGCGTGACTGGAATGAGGGCCGACGAAAGATCCACGTGTGGTGGGGAGGCCTCAAGCAGAACGGCGACATGTTGGTGTTGTTCGCCCACCTGTTGTCACTGAACCCTGCGTGGCGCGATGCGGAGATCCAGATCAACAGCATCGCGACGAACGAGATGGTCTATGAACAGAACCGTCAGTTGCTCGTCCAGCTGACCGAAGCGGCTCGCATCGATGCCACGATCAATGTCATCCTGAAGCCAGAGGAAGTGACCGTGCAAGAGGTCATCCACCAGGGTTCAGCCCACGCCGACGTCGTCCTGCTCGGTCTCAGAGGAAACGAGCCGGGTGAGGAGCACGACTATGCCGAGAGGATGAACGCAATGCTCGACGGACTCCCAACAGTGCTGTTCGTGCGAAATGCAGGCGAGTTCCGTGGGCAGTTGCTCGGCGACACGGCGGAAGAGCATTCGGTTCACAACGTCTGATACATGCGGAGTCAGCTTCGCCTGGGAAGTTCGACTGCCGGTAGAGTGCCCATATGCAAACATTCGAAGCATCCGTGTCCCAGGACTTACGTTGGTATGCACTCGAGCCCGACGCCGTGGTCTCCCGATTGTCGAGCGACGAGGCGAACGGGATCTCAGCATCCGAGGCCGCGAACAGGCTTGCACAGTTCGGTCCGAATGAACTCCACGCAGAAGCTCCGCCTTCTCGGCTGAAGATCGCGCTCGTCCAGGTCGTTGATCCGATGAACCTGATGCTCCTCATCGTTGCCACCGTCAGCCTCCTCCTCGGAGAGATTTCGACCGGGATCCTCGTTGCGGGGCTCGTGCTGCTCAATGTCGTCATGGGAACACGCCAGGAGCTCGCCGCTCAAGCTGCCGTCGACGCATTGGCCCAACTCCAGATTCCCCAAGCGCGCGTCATGCGCGGCGGGGTACTCGAACTGCATGCTGCAACAGAGCTCGTGCCAGGGGACATCGTGCGCGTAGAGGCGGGTGACATCGTCCCAGCCGATGGTCGAATCCTCCGGTCGGCGACCCTCGAGGCGCAGGAGGCCGCACTCACGGGAGAGAGCCAACCGATAGCCAAGGATGCGATTCCGTTGCCCGATGAGGACATCGGCCTCGGTGACCGGTTGTGCATGCTCTACCAGAACACCTCGGTGACCCGTGGCTCGGGAACCATGGTCGTAACGGCTACAGGCATGGCGACCCAGATGGGGCAGATCGCTGCAATGTTGGAATCTGTCCAGCGCAAACGCTCACCGCTCCAACGGGAGCTGGATTCCCTCACCAAGATCCTCGGTGCGATCGCGTGGGGTGCGGTTGCAGTGATCATCGTCATCGGTCTGGCGAGGGGCCTCGAGACGAGCGAGTTGCTCCTGCTGGGTACCGCCATGGCGATCTCGGCGATTCCGACAGGCCTTCCGACGTTCGTCCAGGCCATGCTTGCATACGGCTCGAAGCAACTTGCTGAGGCAAAGGCCGTGGTGAAGAACCTGACGGACGTCGAGACCCTTGGTTCGACCAGCGCGATCAACACCGACAAGACCGGAACCCTGACGATGAACGAGATGATGGTGCATCTTGTGTTCACCAATCGGCAGTGGTTGACCGTTGATGGTGTCGGGTACGACAAGCACGGCTCGATTCTCGGTGTTGCGGGAGCCGATGAGCCGGACCTCACGGCGCTCGCGTTCGGCCTTGCACTCGACAGCGATGCGACCGTCAGTGACGACGGTGCCGTTATCGGAGATCCGACGGAAGCTGCACTTGTGGTACTTGCAGCGAAGCTCGGTGTCGATGCCGTCGAGACACGACGAGCGTACCCGAGGGAGGCTGAGGTTCCGTTCGACTCTGCCTACAAGTTCATGGCGACTGTTCACCATCTACCGGTGAGCGGTGAGACTCGTGCGGTCATGCTCGTGAAGGGAGCACCTGACGTGGTGCTTGCACGTTGCACCGAGGCGGTTGGCCCACAAGGCTCCGTGACTTCGATCGATGCAGCGGCTCGCGAGGAGATCGAGGCGGCCAACACGCGGATGGCGAGTGAGGGTCTCCGAGTCCTGTCCTTCGCTGCCCGATTCATCGACGAGGGAGATCTCGGTGCGGTGATGGCCGATCCAATGGCCCAGGTGGACAATCTGATCTTCGGTGCACTCCTCGGGATCATCGATCCACTCCGCCCCTCTGCGAAGGAGGCGGTTGCCGTTGCCGCAGATGCCGGTATCGATGTGCGGATGATCACCGGGGACCACGCGACGACTGCGCTTGCGATCGGGAAGGACCTCGGTTTGCGAGAGGGTGCCATCAGCGGCGTCGACTTCCGCAATCTCTCCGACGAGGAAGTCATCGAGCGCTTGCCGAATCTTCACGTCTTCGGGCGTGTAGCTCCCGAAGACAAGCTCAGGCTCGTACAACTCATGCAGGGCGAGGGACTCGTCGTTGCCATGACAGGGGACGCGGTCAACGACGCGGCGGCTCTCAAGCAGGCTGACATCGGCGTCGCGATGGGGAGTGGCAGCGAAGTCACAAAGCAGGCTGCCAAGATGATCCTGACTGATGACAACTTCGGCACGCTCGTGCACGCCGTTGCGTTGGGTCGGAGCATCTATCAGAAGATCGTGCTCTACGTCCGGTACCAGATGTCCCAGTTGCTTTCGTTGGTGCTGCTGTTCCTGTCGGCAAGCATCTTCAATATTGCCTCCGGGGTTGCGTTGACTCCCATCATGGTTCTGTGGCTCAACTTCCTGATCGCTGCGGTGCCGGTGATAGTGATCATCCTCGAGGACGTCGACCCTGACCTGATGAACCGATCTCCACGTGATCCGAAGAAGGTGCTCTCCAATCCC
>JAUVQC010000083.1 GCA_030598305.1 Actinomycetes bacterium | reverse complement strand
GGATCGACTTCGCCAACAACATGGCATCGTTGATCCACGGTCATGCCCATCCCGAGATCGTCGCCGCAGTCACCGAGCAGCTGAGCAAGGGAACCGCGTTCACGCTGGCGACCGAGATTGAGATTCGATACGCAGAACACCTTGTCGGCCGCAACGACGCGTTCGAGAAGGTGCGATTCGTGAACTCCGGCACTGAGGCCGTCATGGGGATGCTGAAAGCTGCGCGGGCCTTCACCGGGCGGTTCAAGATCGCCAAGGTCGAAGGTTCGTATCACGGGCTATATGACTACGCCGAGGTCTCCCAGACAGCTGAGCCGTCGAACTGGGGGAGTGAATCGAGTCCGATCGCGGTTCCGGTCGCCTTTGGCACACCGCCGGGAGTGCTCGCTGATGTTGTGGTCATCCCCTTCAATGATCCGGAGAATGCCATCAGGATCCTCGATGAGCACAGGGGTGAGTTGGCCGGGGTGCTGCTCGATCCCATGCCACACCGCGTAGGTCTCGTTCCCGCTTCGGATGCATTTGTGGTCGCTCTGAGGGAGTGGACAGAGGAGGACGGTTCACTGCTCCTATTCGACGAGGTGATCACGTTCCGATCGAGCTACGGAGGCGCCCAGGAGTGGTACGAGGTGCGGCCAGATCTCACCGCAATGGGGAAGCTCATAGGCGGAGGGTTCCCGATCGGGGCTATCGCCGGGCGGGCAGATGTCATGGAGGTAATGAACCCGCTCGCTGACAAGCTGCTCTTCCCTCACTCGGGAACGTTCTCGGCGAACCCTGTGACGATGACCGCCGGTCTCACGGCCATGGAGATGTACGACAGGGACGCCGTTGCCTACGTGAACTCGCTTGCGAGTCTGGCGATCGAGGGGATAGAGGATGCGATTGCTGTGACGGGTGCCGAGGCGTGTGTGACCGGCGCGGGTTCGATGTTCAGGGTGCACATGAAGTCGGACCCTCCGAAGTCCTATCGCGACGCTTTCGTGACACCTGAGGAGTCTCGAAGGCTCAATGCCCTTCTCGATCATCTCTTCGACTCCGGCTTCATGATGATCAACACATGTTCTGCCACCACATCAACCGCGATGGGTGAGAGGGAAATCGACGCATTGGTCAAAGCTTTCGCCGAAGGCCTCGAGCAAGTCGGTTAGCGGACGACCTTCTTGTAGATCTCGACGAGGGCCATGAGCACGAGCGCGCCCCCGGCTGCGATCGCAAAATGGACTGCGTCGAGTGCGACTGTCCCAAAGACGGTCTGCAGGAACGGAACGTAAAGGATCGCGAGATGTGCAACGATCCCGATCGCAACCGCCCCGAGCATCGCCATGTTCGTACGCAAGCCGACCGTGAGCAACGAGCGGCCCTCTGAACGCACCTCAAGCGCAAGGCCCAACTGGGCGAAGATCAGGACAGTGAAGAGAACCGACTGCCAGGCAGGGTCGTCAGCGTTCCACATCCACCACCCGACACTGAGGGTGATCAGGGACATCGCCAGTCCGAACACGCCGATGAACATCGTCGTACCTCCACCGAAGATCGTTTCGGTTGCCGAACGCGGTGGTCTCTCCATCACATCGTCCTCTGCAGGTTCGACTCCGAGCGCCAGTGCCGGAAGGCCATCCGTGATGAGGTTCATCCAAAGGATCTGCAACGGGAGCAGCGGGAGTGGCATGCCGAGGAACGGGCCGATGACCATCACGAGGATCTCTGACGTGTTGCAGGTCAGGAGGTACTTGATGAACTTGCGGATGTTGTCATAGATGACCCGTCCTTCTTCGACTGCGTGGACGATCGTGGCGTAGTTGTCATCAAGCAGAACCATGTCTGCGGCCTGCTTGGAAACGTCGGTTCCGGTGATCCCCATGGCCACACCGATGTCTGCCTTCTTGAGGGCGGGCGCGTCGTTGACCCCGTCACCGGTCATCGCGACGAGGTCACCCTGATCCTGAAGGGCAGCGATCAGCTTCAGCTTGTGCTCCGGTGAGACTCGCGCGAACACATCGACCGACACAGCTACAGCGGCGAGTTCGGCATCATCCATTCTGTCGAGCTCCGGGCCGATAACGACGCGGTCGTTGGTGGTTATACCGATCTCCTTGGCAATGTGGCGCGCGGTGAGCGGGTGATCACCGGTAATCATCACAGGTCGGATCCCGGCGGCAAGCGTCTCGACAACCGCACCGGGCACCGCCTCTCGGGGAGGATCGATGAGTCCGACCATGCCGACGAAGATCAGGTTGTTCTCGACATCGGGGTCACCGTCGACACGATGTGTGAGTGGCTTCACTGCCAAACCGAGCACTCGCATCCCTGACCCGGCGAGGGCTGTCTCCGCCTCGACGATGCGAGTGCTCCAGGTCGGGTCGAGCGGTGTCGTGCGTTGATCGACCCACACCCGGTCGGAGTGGTCGATCAGTCCGGTAATGGCACCCTTCGTGAACGCGATGTACTCGGGGAGATCGGCGTCAGCGAGGACGTCGGAGAGATCATCGAGGTTCGACGGGAGAGAGGACAGGTCATCAGGAAGCCGATGGATCGTTGTCATGCGCTTTCGTTCAGAATCGAACGGCACCTCTCCGACGCGAGGGAACACTACCTCGAGCTCGTCCTTGATCAAGCCGATGTTCGCCCCTGCCACTACGAGAGCGCCCTCTGTTGGATCGCCAACGGTGTGATACCCCGAGTCGCCATGGATGAGCGCGGCATCGTTGCAGAGCGCGCCCGTCATGATCGCCAGCTCGATCGTTGGGAGCACGCCCTGTGGCAGATCATCGTCGAGGAAGAGATGCTGGTTGGCCACATCGAGCACGACGGCCGTCATGCGATTCTCGGTGAGTGTTCCTGTTTTGTCGGTGCAGATCACGTTGACCGATCCGAGTGTCTCCACGGCGGGAAGGCTGCGGATCAGGGCGTTCCTCTTCAACATGCGTTGTGCGCCAAGGGAGAGCGCGATGGTTACAACGGCGGGCATCGCCTCGGGAATCGCTGCCACCGCGAGGCTCACGGAGGTGAGGAGGAGCGTTTCGAGGTCGTCACCCCTGAAGAGTCCGAGAACGAAGATGACGATGACCAGGATCGAGGCGGCGATCGCGAGCACCTTCCCCAAGCTGTCGAGCCGCTTCTGGAGTGGTGTGCGCTCTTCTTTGACCCCTTGGATCATCGACGCGATCTTCCCGATCTCGGTCGACATGCCGGTGTCGGTGACGAGGAGCTCCCCTCTGCCCATCGTGACAGTCGTGCCCGAGTACGCCATGTTGCGTCGTTCTGCAAGCGCCCTGGTCGACTCGAGTGTCATTTCGGCCCTCTTGGACACGGGTTCAGATTCGCCGGTGAGCGGCGCCTCCTCTATCCGCAGGTTCGCTGAGTCGACGAGACGCCCGTCGGCAGGGACGATGTTGCCGGTCTCGAGAAGTACACGGTCACCGGGTACGAGCAACTCCGAGGAGATTTCGGTGATCCCACCATCACGCCGAACGGTCACCTCGGGGACGGCCATCCTCTGAAGAGCGGCCATGGCCTCCTCCGCCCGTGATTCCTGAACGTATCCCATCACTGCGTTCAGGACCACGATCGCGAGGATCGCGATCGCCTCGATCCAGTCTCCGAGGAGGAGAGAGATGAGAGCAGCTGCAATCAGGACGTAGGTGAGCACGGCCCTGAACTGCGCAATGAGGATCTGGAGCCTCGTTTTACCGACAGCCTCCTCGATCTCGTTCGGCCCGAGTCGTGCGAGACGTTCGGATGCCGCAGCAGCGCTCAGGCCGTCTGATGGCGATGTGAGAAGTTGGGCAGCCTCGTCAGCGGTGGCGAGCGACCAGTCGTGCTCTTCTCTCTGCATCCCGTGTCTTCCCCTCCAGGCCTATACCGGTTGGAGATCTCGCCACCGATCTCCTTCGGCTAGGTCGATGATGGTCCATGCCATCGCCAAAGCTCCATCTCGGATGGCCCTGTCGCCGACTTCGGTGATGGTGAGTGCTGCGAATTCCTTCTGATGGTTCACGATTGGATAGCCGTGGAGATCGAGCATCGGATGGATGGATGGGCACTCGTGGGACACATTGCCCATGTCTGTTGACCCTGATGTCTCCGGTGGGATATCAGCAATGAAGTTCATCCTTCGCCCAAGGGTCTCCGAATTGGCTGCATAGAGCTCAGCCATGAGAGGATCAGTCCGCATGCTCATATAGCGATGCCCCATCTCCTTGACCTCGAGGGTGCAGCCCGTTGCCAGCGCGGCGGCTTCGAAGCACTGGATCACCTTTGGGTGGATCTCGTCGAGTCGGTCGTCGGTGGTGGCTCGTACGTACCAACTCATGGCTGTGTGGCCCGGGATCACATTCGGGGCACTGCCACCGTGTGTTATTACGCCGTGGACGCGGTCAGAGTCTTTGAGTTGTTGGCGAAGGGTCGACACGTTCACGTACGCCTGCACCGCCGCGTCGAGCGCGTTGATACCGAGATCAGGCGCACCGGATGCGTGTGCTTCCTTGCCGAAGAACTCAATGTCGGTATGGGTGATGGCAAGGAACTCAGGATCGATCAGGTCCTTTGTTGCTGGATGCACCATCATCGACGCGGCTGCGTTCTCGAAGGCGCCGGCCTTGATGAGATCCACCTTGCCCCCGTACGCCTCTTCGGCAGGTGTGCCGAGCACTGTGACACGAATACCGAGGTCCTCGGCGAGTGGAGCGAGCGCAAGGCCAGCGCCGATACTCGCCATGCCGATAACGTTGTGGCCACACGCATGACCCACCTCAGGGAGTGCATCCATCTCGGCGCAGATCACGACCTCTGCACCCGATGATCCGACCCGTGCGGCGAACGCGGTCTCGAGGCCGTACGCCGGGTACTCGACGTCGAAACCGTTGGCGGAGAGGATGTCGACGTACTTCTGTGAGGTCTTGTACTCGACGTAGCCAAGCTCAGGGTTGTCATACATCCATCGCGAGGTTTCGAGGAGCTCCGCCTCGTGGTCCGAGTACGTGTCCTTGGCCTGTTGTTTTCTTGTCATATAGGTTCCTTCGTCGGAATACCCCGGCTTGGGGTCCGGTTGCCAGCTCCGTGGGCCAGAGTACACGGTTCGCCCCCGCGCAAAGCTTGGCCAGTGCCGTAGCATCCCGTCCAACAAGGAGGACTCTTGGGTCACTATCACGATGTTTCGATGTCAACCGCCGAAGCCACGAAGGAGCTTCGCGAGCGCATCCCTGATAGCTATTCGGCGTTCAGGAATCTCCATCGTGCTGCCTTCACCGACGGAGCGCAGTACGCGTGAGCATTTTCGCCTCGATCCCCTCGCCGTCCCAGAACGTCCTTGAGATCGGTCCGTTGACGATCCACTTCTATGGGATCCTCATCGCCATTGGCGTGATCGTCGCGATCATCGTCTCCAAGAAGAGGTATGAACGGTTCGGTGGAAGTGGCGAGTTCTTCGAGTCCGCGGCCATTTGGGCGATCGTTATCGGATTCCTCGGCGCACGAGCAGGTTACGTGTTCACCCACTCGGGACGATTCGCCGATCGGCCATGGGCGGTGTTCTTCATCTGGGAGGGAGGCCTTGCGCTCTATGGCGGGCTCTTCTTCGGTGCGCTCACCGTCATCTACCTGGTCAGGAAGCGCGGTGGTGACGCGTTCGCGTTCGCTGACGCGGCCGCGATCGGTATCCCGCTTGCCCAAGCCATCGGTCGGTGGGGCAACTACTTCAACCAGGAGCTCTTTGGCACGCCATCGCACCTGCCGTGGGCGGTCGCCATCGATCCGGCTCATCGACCGGCGGGCTACGAGCAATTCGAGACCTTCCATCCGACGTTCCTATATGAATCCGTTTGGAATGCCCTCATCCTCGTTCCTGTGATCCTCTGGCTCGAAAGACGAGGCAAGCTCGCAAAGGGTGCCTCCTTCGGTGTTTACATTGTCATGTACAGCTTCATCCGGTTCTCGATGGAGTTGCTGCGAACCGATACGACATTCCGACTCTTCGGGATCAGTCGCAACGGATGGATATCGGTAGCGGCGTTCATCGGTGGCTGGGCCTGGATCTGGTACATGCAGAAACGGGCCGAGGCAAGGACATTGGTGGGCGAGCCGTACCTGCTCTCACCACAGAGGGCGACCGCTACGGACTAATGCGACGTGCCGTGCTGCTGAGCGTGGACGAGCTCGATTACCGGTTGCATGGCGTTGAGTGCTTCGATTGATTTCGGGTAGACATCGCAGCGGACCTCACCGATGCCGAGTTCACCGAGCTTGATGATGCGATCCGCAATCTCATCTGCGGAGCCAGCAACGGATTG
>JAUVQC010000122.1 GCA_030598305.1 Actinomycetes bacterium | reverse complement strand
TGGCGCTCTGCATAGTCCTCTGCCTCGAGTCTGATACGTCGCGCCTCATTCTCGGCATTACGGATGAGTGAGTTCGCCTCTTCGACAGCTTCCTGAACGATGTAGTTGTCTGACACCAACTGCTCGGACTCATCCTTCGCCTTACCCACGAGTTCCTGTGCGCGTTCGTTCGTCCGAGCGATATATGACTCGCGCTCACGCACCATCCAGCGGGCCGACCTGAGCTCCTCTGGGAGCTCCTCAGACGCCTCATGCAGGCGATCAAGCATGTCTTCCTGGCTGATCATGACGTTGTTCGAGAGCGGCACGGCACGAGCGTTCTCGATCTCGGTGATGAGTTCCTCAAGCAGACCGGCCAGCCGACCGGGCACGGGGGGAGAGGGTGCATTGTCCTGGTGTTCGTCTGTCATTGCAGTCGCTCCTTCAGGGCGGCGGCCACGGATTCGGGAACCATCCCATCGACCGAACCTCCCAGCCGCGCAACTTCCTTCACAAGTGATGAGGATAGGTATCCGTACTCCGGTTTCGTGGCAACGAAGAGCGAAACGACACCGCTCGAAAGGTGACGGTTCATCTGGGACATCTGGATCTCGAACTCGAAATCGGTCACGGCCCGCAATCCCTTCACAACGGTTCTCGCCCCAACCTCCTCGGCGAAGTCGACGAGGAGGCCCTCAAAGGACGCTGCGCTGACATTGGGCCAATCGGCAACGCATTCCTCGAGCAGCTCGACCCGCTCCTCGGCGGTGAAGAGCGGCGACTTGGATGGGTTGTGTACGACGGCGACTATGACCTCGTCGAACAAGGAGGCACAGCGCTCGACAACATCGAGATGCCCCTTGGTCGGCGGATCGAAACTTCCGGGAACGAGCGCTTTTATCACTCTTGGGCCCTCTCCATCATGGTTACGACAGCATCACCGTACCGTCGCCCGTCGACTGTGTGGAGGAATTCGGGAGGTACGACCTCGCTGCGAGCCTGACGATGGAGCACCACGATCCCGTCCTCGGCGAGCACCCGCCCGATCAGGTGAAGCACGCTCACCACCTCGGCATCAGCGTCGGCATAGGGAGGATCAACGAACACCACGTCGAACATCGCGTTCGCCGACCTCAGGAACGCGCCGACGTCACCACGACTGAGACGACCACCCAGGTCGACACGGTCGATGTTCCTCTGGAGAACCGCACCAGCCTGCCTCCCCCGTTCAACGAACACGGCGTCGGCCGCTCCCCTACTCAACGCCTCAAGGCCGAGCGATCCGCTCCCGGCATAGAGGTCGAGGACTTGGGCATCCCTGACCCGTTGGCCCAGGATTGAGAAGATCGATTCGCGGGCTCGTCCGGTCATCGGCCGTGTGCCGGATGTTGGGGTCTCCAGCTTCCGTCCCTTCGACGCACCAGTGATGATCCTCATGTCAGCTCCTTGTCAGCCACTGTGCAGAATCCCCGAACAGCACCGCGACCTCATGCATCACATCTGAAACCAGCGGGCCATCGGGATCTTCTCCGACCGCATCGATCGCAACCGTGCTGGCGGCATCAAGCAGTGCATGGTCCCTCAGGATGTCCCCAAGGCGAAGATCGTGTGCTCCCGATTGGGATCCTCCGAACACAGTGCCCTGCCCCCTGATCTCGAGGTCGATCTCAGCGAGCTCGAATCCGTCCGTGGAAGCGACCATCGCCTCCAATCGGCGTTCACCGTCCGCGGTCGCTGCGTCCGCTGACAGCAGGCATGCGCTGGGATGTTCCCCCCTCCCGACACGTCCGCGAAGCTGGTGAAGCTGGCTCAATCCGAACCGATCAGCCGTCCTGACCACCATGAGTGTCGCATTCGGAACGTCAATGCCAACCTCAACGACCGTAGTGGCCACGAGCACATCGATGGAGCCCGCGCGGAAACGGTGCATCACGTCCGACTTCTCTTCTGATGGCATCTGCCCATGGAGAAGAGCCGAACGAACATCGGGTAGGGCAGCCCTCAGCCTGGCGAACTCTGACACTGCAGAACGCGCTTGGACCTTGTCAGAGTCATCGACGAGGGGACATACCACGAACACCTGCCGGCCTTTGGAAACGGCGTCCTGGATCCTCTGATCGATCTCGATGTCAGCCGAATCGGGGACCGCATCGGTCGCTATCGCGGTACGGCCCGGAGGCAACTCGTTGATCACCGAGACCTTCAAGTCTCCGTAGAGCGTCATCGCCAGCGTCCTCGGTATCGGTGTCGCCGTCATGAGAAGAAGGTCAGGCACCCCGTCTCCCCGGTTCTGATCCCGCATCACCACCCGCTGCTCGACACCGAAGCGGTGCTGCTCATCCACCACGCCAATGCCGAGGGAGTGGAATCTGACATCGGCCTGGATCAGCGCCTGGGTTCCGAAGGCGATGTCGATCGTCCCATCCTCCAACCAACCGAGACCTCGATTCCGGGACACGTCTCCATCGACGAAGTTCGTTGCCACACGGCTACCGGTGAACAGTCCGATCCGCACGGGCCTGGTCGCGAGCGGCTCGTCGGCGAAAAGCGAAGATGTGCCCTGTGGGCCGACATCGTTGCGTTGGGGCGCCATCTGCGCCTGCTCAAGGGCAAGCTCGGTGCCGAGGTAGTGCTGTGTCGCAAGCACCTCGGTTGGTGCCATCACGGCACCTTGATGGCCGCTCTCTACGGATGTGAGCAGGGCGGAAACGACCACAACAGTCTTCCCCGACCCGACCTCTCCCTGGAGCAGTCTGTGCATCGGAGTCCGGGCCTCCATATCTGAAAGCAGCTCGTCGAGGACTCGCACCTGTGCGTCGGTCAGTCGGTATGGGAGGGAACCTATGAACCGGTGGAACAGCTCGCCCTTGACCGAGTTCTCGACCCCGACCTGGGATTCGAACTCATCGTGCGCTCTGACCTTCAGCGCCATCTGGATGCGGAGGAACTCGTCGAAGATGAGACGCCGCCGGGCAGGCGCGATGTCCGAAAGTGCATCGGGTGTATGGATCGTCGATAGCGCGTAGGTGCGATCGACAAGGTCAAGAGCGTCGAGAATGGTGTCGGGGATGACATCGACGAGCGGTATGGATCTCCCGAGTGCATTCGTCACGGCGTCGCGGACCGTGTCCGGCTTCATACCTCCAACCGTCGGATAGATGGGGAGCACACGGCCGGTCTCGGCTTCACGAATACGGTTAAGCCTGTCGATGGCAGGGCTCTTCATCTGGAGCGAGCCCTTGTAGGTGTCGATGACGCCCGCGAGAGCGACCTCCTCACCGACCTCGAGCTGCATGTACGGATTGAACCAGACACAGCGAACTGAACCCGTCCCGTCTGAGACTCTTGCCTCAACCATCATCCGGCCGCGTGAGATGCGTCGTTTGTTGAACGAGGTCACTGTGCCTCCTACCGTCACGACCTCACCGACCGGTGTCGTTGAAAGCTCGGAGAGCTGGCTGCGGTCGAGATAGCGTCGAGGAACCGTGAGCAGGAGATCTGCCACCGTGCGGACACCCTCGGAGGCGAGTTGCTTCACCCCAACGGGACCGACACCCTTGACCCGCTCGACGGGAATGTCGGCGAGGTACGCAAGGGTCCGATCGTCTCGTGCGGAGGCAGGAGTCATGATGCGATGTTGGTAGACATGGGGACCTATTACCACAATTGATGCGAGGCCGATACCCATGGTGGACTGCTATCGTTCCCGCGCACCTCAGGAGGATTCCCCACATGGCATACAGATGTGAAGTCTGCGGCAAGGAACCGTGGACTGGCAAACAGGTCAGCTTCTCGCACAAGCGGTCGTCCAAGACCTGGCGTCCAAACATCCAGAAGATCCGCGTCAAGCACGGCACGAACTCTCGCCGCGCACGCGTGTGCACATCATGCATCAAGGCCGGCAAGGTCGAGAAGGCCTGATGCAGGGCGTCGTCAAGGCATACGACGCAACAACCGGGATCGGTTCACTCATCCGCGATGATGACCGATCCGAGGTCCTTCTCAAGCCAGGGAGCCTCGATGGTTCGATGTTCCGTCTTCTGAGACAGGGCCAACGCGTCCGTTTCGACCTCAATGGCGAAGGCGACGATGCCTACGCCTCGAATCTCCGATTCGGCTCGGACGGATACTGACGGAAGTCAGATCCCGGAACGCTGCTCTCTCGAACATCGGGTCTCCGACTTCCGACTAGAGTCGCGGACATGGTTCAAGCTTTTGTACTCATCCAGACCGATAGTGGTCGGGCATCTGAAGTCGCCCGGGCGATCAAGGAACTCGACGGAGTGTTGTCGGCAGAAGCCGTGACTGGTCCCTATGACGTAATCGTTTCTGCGGAGTCGGCCGACGTCGATGCCCTTGGCCATCTCGTCGTCACCCAGATCCAGCCGGTCACCGGCATCGTGAGAACACTCACCTGTCCAGTCGTCCGGATCTGATCGGCAGATCGGTCCGCCCTACCGGATCGCCAGTCGCCCTCGTTCATCGTGTCGTTCGACGGCAGCCTCAACGAGCGCCGAGCACAACTCAGCGTACGTCATCCCTGAGGCGATCCACATCTTTGGAAATCCTGAGATCGATGTGAAGCCTGGCAGTGTGTTCGCCTCGTTGAAGAGGAACGCATTCTTGGTGGTGTCGTAGAAGAAGTCGACTCGCGCCAGTCCGGTGAGCCCGAGCTCGGTGAAGACTCGTTCCGCAAGCTCCTGTACCTCGGCTATCGCAGAGCGGGACAGCTCCGCCGGTGCCTCAAAACGCGACGAGTCGTCTGCGTACTTGGCCTCATAGGTGTAGAAACCGGTCTCAACGATGACTTCGCCCGGGAGCGACGCACGGGGTCCGTTGAGGACCGCCACTTCGATCTCCCTGCCATCCACACCCCTCTCGATGATCA
>JAUVQC010000038.1 GCA_030598305.1 Actinomycetes bacterium | reverse complement strand
GTGTCCCAGGCAGGGCCTGAGGGCATCGGCTACGCCATCCCGATCGAACTCGTCGACCGCATCACTGCAGAGATCATCGAGACAGGGGACGTTGTGCATCCGTTCCTCGGCGTGCGAGTGGGGACGTATCTCGATCAGGCATCAGACGGCGCACTTTTCCCCGGTGGTGGTTTGATCGACACAATCGAAGGAACGGATTCCGCTGCCGGTCTGGCGGGTCTCCAGGTCGGGGATGTGATCATCGGTATCGGTGGCAAGACCATCACAGACCAATCCGACCTCGTCCTTGCGGTGCGCCTGTACCGTGTGGGTGATGAGGTCGAGTTCACGGCCAAGCGAAACGGTGAGACCATGACGTTCGTGGTCATCATGGGACAACGACCGGCTGAATTCCAAGGCTGATACCTATGTACGGGATGGAAGACGAGGGGCTCTTCGAACAGCTCTTCAAGATGCTGCAATCTTCAGGACCCGTCAACTGGAAACTGGCACGCGAGGTCACCAAGTCCCTCGCCGGGCAACCCCAACCAATCGATCCTGGCGTTGGTGAGGAGTATCGCGAACTTGCTCACGTTGCCGAAGTCCGTATCTCAGCAGTCACCAACCTCCCGTCCCCCGAGCCAGGCGAGCTGAACCCCACGGACCGTGCAACCTGGGCCGCTGAGAACCAACAGTCGTTCCGCGTACTCGTCGAACCGCTCGGGGACAAAATGTCAGGGCTGACCGATTTGGGTGACCTGCCCGGATTCGGCGATATGGGAAGCATGGGGGCGATGCTTGCGCCACTTGGTCCCGCGCTCCTCGGCATCCAGGCAGGGACGATGGTTGGTTTCATGTCGCACAGGGCGCTTGGCCAGTTCGACACCGGGATCCCAGCCATGGACCATGACCGACCCTATGTCATCGTCCCGAACCTCGACGATTTCGCAATCGACCACGGCATCGATCACAGGCAGATCCGGCTCTGGGGCGCCCTCCACGAGGTTGCGTTCCATCGGATCATGGCCGTTGAGTGGGTGCGGGGTCGTTTTGTAGAACTCATCACGGCGTTCTACGACGGTGTCGAAATCGATACTTCCGACCTTCTCGGCAAGCTCACCGGTATGAGCGACCCGATGGAGCTCCAGCAGATGCTCGGCGAGGGCGAGGACCCCGCCGGATTGATCCAGGCCACTGCCGATCCGCAGCGGCTTGCCGCGGTACAGGCCTTCACTGCGTTCATCGAAGGATACGCCGATCGGATCGTGCGCCTTGCGGGAACTGAGCTACTCCCGAACATCGAACGCATCGAGGAGGCATACAGTCGCCGCCGCACCGAACCGGACAAGACGGAGCACTTCCTCCAACAGTTCGCGGGCCTCACCCTCGAGCGCTATCGAGCAGGAGATGCCTCACAATTCTGCGACGAAGTTGCCGAGCGATGGGGCGAGGATGCCCTGACCCGCGTGTGGGAAGCCCCAGAGAACATGCCGACGCTCGATGAACTCGCCGACCCCATCGGATGGAACGCCAGAGTGATCCTCGACGAGTCGGCCCTCTGAGGCCAGAAGACAGAGTCGGGAGCCAGAGGTCTGGCCGCGGAATAGACTCCGTCACCCGACATACAAAGGAAGGCCCATGACCCTCATCATCGGTACCCCCGCGCCCGACTTCACGCTCTACGACCAGACCAGGGAACAGGTCTCGCTCTCGGACCTCAAGGGCAGCAACATCCTCGTCGTGTTCATCCCATTCCCATTCACCGGACACTGCGACAACGAGGGATGCCAGCTGCGCGACGGCCTTGCTGAACTCGCCGATATCAACGCGAAGGTGGTTGTGATCACAGCACACGCTGTGCCTGTCAATACGAAATGGGCAACCGAGAACGACTTCGACTTCCCTGTGCTCTCCGACTTCTGGCCACACGGTGAAACGATCAAGGCATACGGGGCATTCAACGATGCTCTCGGCGCAGCGAACCGCGTGACCTACGTGCTCGACAAGGAAGGCATCGTCCGCGATGTGATCGCAACAGACTCCCTCGGCACTCCACGGGAATACGAACTCTACGGAGCGGCCCTCGCGGCAATCTAACGTCCGGGCAGACTGATAGAATCCGGGCGACCGACACCCGGTAGGACTGGTACTCGTCATCGCATGAGCAAACCCGAATTGCCCGATACATCACCGATCGTCGAGCCGCCGAAGCGAACATTGCCACCGGCACTGCGAGCCGTTCTTGTCGTTGCACTTCTGTACGGCTTCCTCGTTGGCGTGAAACTGCTCGAATCCGGTGTCAAAGGCCTGGGGAGCGACACTGCCGGTGGCCTCTTTGACGGGATAACCAACCCCCTTGCTGCGCTCTTCGTTGGGATCCTCGCGACCGTGCTTGTGCAGTCATCCTCGGTGACAACGGCGACCATCGTTGGACTCGTCGCTGCTGGCCAACTCCCAATTGAGACCGCCGTCCCGATGATCATGGGCGCGAACATCGGTACCTCTGTGACCAACACGATCGTCTCCCTTGCTCATGCCAGAAAGGGCGATGAGTTCCGCCTTGCCTTCAGCGCCGCCACCATGCACGACGTCTTCAACCTCATCGCTGTGGCGATACTGCTGCCGTTGGAGATCACGACGCACTTCCTGCAACGGACCGCGACATGGCTGACAGACCTGCTCCCCGTCGGAGCGGATGCCACCTTCGACTCGCCCATCAAGGGCGCCGTCAAGTGGGGCGCCGAACAGGTCATCCGCCTCATCGAACCGTTCATCAGCTCCGAGACTGCAGCAGGCGTCGCGTTCATCCTCGTGGGCATCGCGATCATCTTCGTGTCACTCATATACATCACCAAGAACATGAAGATCATGATCGCTGCACGGATCGAGCGCTCAGTGAACGCCGCGCTGGCCAAGAGCGGCCTCGTGGGAATGGCGGTCGGCGTGCTGGTCACTGTTGCCGTCCAGTCATCGAGCATCACCACCTCGATTCTCGTGCCGATCGTCGCGTCGGGCATGCTCATGGTTCGCAACGCATACCCGATCACGCTTGGCGCGAACATCGGGACGACAGTCACCGCTCTTCTTGCTGCCCTCGCCACCGGCGTACCGAACGGCATGACGATCGCCCTCGTGCATCTCCTGTTCAACGTGGTGGCCATTCTCATCATTTACCCATGGGGCAAGGTTCGGTATGTTCCGGTGATCCTTTCCGAGAAGCTGGCGCACATCGCAGTGACCAGGAAGTGGATTGCGGTGGCCTATACAGCCACGGTGTTCATCGCCATACCAATCGTGGGTATCTTGGTACTTAGCTAGGGATTGGAGACAATCGTGGTAATGGAATTCTTCAGGAGCGGGGCGAGCAACGAACTCGAGGAGGTCGAAGCATGGATCGTCGGGATGCTGCGCGACGGCAATGACGTCTTCACCGCTGCAACAGACGCGCTCTTTGGTGGTGGAAAGTCCAAGGCGACAAAGAAGGAAGTCCGCGATACCGACAAGGGCATCAACGAGGCACAGCAGGATGTGCGTCGCACGCTCATGATCCACGCCGCGGTCAACGGTTCCGACCTACCCCTCGTGCTCCAGTACGCGTCGATCGTCAAGGACGCCGAGCGTATTGGTGACTATTCGAAGAACATGTACGACCTCGTCAAATTTGGTGCAAATTTCGAAGGTGCTCCGGATGAGGACGAGCTCGACGACTACCGCGAAAAGGTGAGCAGGCTCATTCTTGACGCTGCGGACGTATTCGAGGCGAAGGATTCGGCCGCTGCACAGCGGCTCCTCGGCAAAGCGGATGCGTTTCTCGACCAGTACGACTCCGAGGTGAAGGCTGCGTACAAGTCGACCGGTGACACGTCCGATGCGGTTGGACGTGCTCTGTACTTCCGCTTCCTGAAGCGCACAACGGCACACGTGATGAATGTGCTCACCTCGCTCGTCCAGCCCCTCGACCGTCTCGACTACTACGACGAAGCAAAAGAAGACCGGTAGCGGCTGAGCATCCGCTCGGCGGCTACTGTCGTCATATGGACTTCTCACACAGCGAGCGCACTCAGCGCTATCAGGAACAGCTTCTCGTCTTCATGGATGAACACGTGTATCCGGCCGAGAAGGCGATACACAAGCGGTACCTTGCCGGGTCCGAGGATCCGACCGAAGCGCCGCCGGAGATGGCCGGGCTCAAGCAAATCGCAAGGGACCAGGGACTCTGGAACCTCTTCCTGCCCGACGAGGAGTACGGCGCAGGACTCTCGAATACCGAGTACGCACCGTTGGCCGAAATCATGGGACATGCCATCGAGATCGCACCCGAAGCCACAAACTGCTCGGCTCCTGACACCGGCAACATGGAAGTGCTGCACATGTTCGGCACGCCCGACCAGAAGGAGCGCTGGCTGATACCGCTCCTCGAAGGCGAGATCCGGTCCAACTTCGGAATGACCGAACCCGCCGTGGCGTCATCGGACCCTCGGAACCTCGAAGCCTCCGTCATCCGCGACGGGGACGACTACATCATATCGGGAACGAAGTGGTGGTCCACGGGAGCCATCTCGAAGGATTCGAAGGTGTCGATCTTCATGGGAGTCACCGATCCCGACGCGCCGCCAAAGAGCCGCTACTCCATGATCCTCGTGCCCATGGATGCCGAAGGGGTCGAGATCGTCCGTGACCTTCCTGTATTCGGATACAAACACAGGGGTGGGCACGCAGAAGTTGCCTACCACGACGTCAGGGTGCCGGCCACGAACATGATCTCCGGTCCAGGCCAGGGTTACATGATCGCCCAGGCACGCCTGGGCCCGGGTCGCATCCACCACACCATGCGGGCCATCGGTCAGGCAGAGCGCGCCCTCTCGATGATGATCGATCGGGCGAAGTCACGTACAGCGTTCGGCTCGACGATTGCCGACAAGGGTGTCGTCCAGGACTGGATCGCAGAATCGCGGTTGCGTATCGACCAGGCACGACTCCTTGTTCTGCGTGCAGCATGGCTCATCGACACGCAGGGAAATCGTGCAGCACGTCAGGAGGTTTCGGCGATCAAGGTCGTAGCACCACGAACCGCTCTCTGGGTCATCGATAGGGCGATCCAGGTGTACGGAGGGGCGGGCGTCAGCGACGATACGCCGTTGGCTGGCATGTGGGCGAACATGCGCACGCTCCAGCTTGCAGACGGCCCTGATGAGGTTCACAAGATGGTGCTTGCAAGAAGAGAGTTGCGCTGAGCGGGGCCTACCCGAATAGCCTCTTCCACCACTTGGACCACATTCCGCCGGCATCGGGTGCTGGCAGCTCGCCCAGAACATCACCGAGGTGGTCCGGTGGGAGATCTCCGACGAGGACGAACTGGTTCGATCCGTCGCTCCAGTGAAGCCGAGCGGCGTGCGCTGTGGGAACCATGTCATACACCCCCGACTCGGTCACGAACGCCATCGGCTCCTCGAAACCGGATACGACTGTCTGGACCGGAAGGACAAAGAGCGAGAATCGGAAGAGGCCATCTGAGTAGAAGCCCTGCTCGGAACCGCCAGGAGCGCTGAAGGCATCAACAAGCTGGTACCCCGCCGCTGAATCCAGAAGCACGTCTGACTCCTCGGGCATCACGATCTCCATCGGCACATCCGCACCATCCATGGGAGCCTCGTACACCCGGTATGCCCTGAAATCGGACAAGGTCGTGCGGCGATACAGGCCACCGTTGCCGCTGTAGAGCTCTTGGATCAACAAGGCACCCGAGCGGTCATCCACAACGAGCCTGGCCCTCACGATGTCGCCCTCCATCACCTCGACGATGCGACACAGACGCGACATGTGCGTTGCTTTGCCGTACTCGTTGATGGTGTAACGGGACGTCGCATTCGGCTGCTGGTGTGTCAGGAACGTGACGCCAGTGGGTTCATCACCCATCGTCGCTGCCTTCCCGTTGCCGACCATCGACCAGTTCGTGTCGCGACGGACCATTTCCATGCCGTCGGCGTGTTCCACGAACTCCCTACTGACCTGGGTCTGGCCTCCCCATACCGAAACCACGAGCCGCGAGGCCGTGTAGGTGGAGCCGCTCGCCTCATCGAGTACATCCTCAAGCTCGGCTGCCACCGCACCGCCCGCAGGGAGGGAGATCAGGAGCGCTACAGACGCGGCAACAAGGACGAGGCGACGCACAACGGTCATGGTGAGTTCACCACCTGGACCGCGGTTCCGGTCGAGGGCACCGAGGCAATGGCTGTGTGTCGGGACTGAAGATCGGTGATGCTGACAGCCGTTGGTTCAGGTTCACTCGAGAAGGGGCCAAGCGTGAACGCGAGCGTGACGGCAGCGACTCCCGAAGCAACCGCGACCGCCGTCCTGAGGCCTCGCTTGTGATCGACCTTCACCGCTCGCCGTACCTCGAGGAACGCTGGTGGCTCAAGACCCGGAAGTGCTCGGACTGCCGTCCGGCTCTTGTCGAGCTCCGCGAGCTCACGGCGACAATCGGTACACGTGTCAAGGTGCGCCGATACAGCGGGCATCTCGGTCGTCGCGAGTTCGCCATCGAGATATGCCGAGATCTGCTCACCAAGATGTTCGCCGGGGATCAGATGGAGCGGTAAGTCGAGCATCGGCAGCATGCGCATCGTCCGGCGGACCTCCTGAAGGCGCCTGAACTCAGCAATGGTCGCTTCATCGGACTCCAGAGCAAAGACCACCTCATCGAGTTCGGAGGGAGTGAGTGCGCCGTCGAGATAGCTCGACAGCAACATCGAAAGTTGCTCGTTCACAGGTGTCACACCGGCCATGTCAGCAGCCCTCTCAACATGGATCGGCCCCGATGGATCCGAGATCTCACCGTTCCCACCGGTACGTCAGCAGCCTCTGCGATTTCCTCGTACGTGAGACCGACGACGTCACACAGGACCACGGCCTCCCTGAAGTCGTAGGGAAGCTTGAGCAACGCAGCTTGGACATCATCGGATAATCGAACAGATGCGAGGACCTCGTCCGGTGATGGTGATGCACCGAGATCAAAATGGTCGCCCTCGGGGAGGGGGGAGGTTGGACGCCGTTGTTTCTTGCGCACGCCGTCAAGGAACGTGTTGCGGGTTATACGCCAGAGCCAACCCTCGAAGGAGCCAGGCGTGTAGGAGGAGAGGCCCTTTCGAACCTTGAGAAGCACCTCTTGGACAAGGTCAGCTGCATCGTCGGGGTTACCGGTCAGGCGGTACGCGAACGTGTAGATCTTGCGCCCGTATCGGTGCGCAACGTCTTCCCATGTAAGGGTTGGATAATCGGCCATGCTCCCCATCTCGTTCGGTATAACGCCGGCGACGCGATGTGAGTTCCAATTGTCTTCTAGACCGAAGAGTCCTCGGCGTCGACCTCATCCTCATCAACGCCCTCTTCCACGCCCTTCTTGAACTCCTTGGCGGATGCGCCAAGGGAACGAGCGAGTTGGGGGAGTTTTGTCGCCCCGAAGAGGAGCAACACCACTACAAGGATGATGATCAGCTCGGGACCGCGGATGTTCTGGAGAAATGCAAGCATCGTTCAGTCCTTTCGTACAACGGAGTCTACCCGTTGCTGCGTTTTGGTACCGCTATGCAAGGCCAAAGGAGTCGACGAAGGCCTGTAACCGCTCCCTCGTGATGTACACACAGCGTTTGTCACGCTTCTCGCGCTCGTACATCGAGTATGGGCTGTACTTGTCGGTCACAAGGATGGCCTGATCAGGGTTCGTCTGGGCCAGCTGGACGGCGAACTTGGCAAGGACCGAGTCCTCCAGCTCCGGATGGGAGCCTTCGCCATGGGTAAGGATCACGAGCATTGTTGACTTCCCGTCCCGTGTGAGGCCATAGATGCCCGCCGTGCCGCCACGCACACCGGTGAGGCCTGCCATGCCGGTCCTACCGACATGGACGTCATAGCCGCTGATGCGGAGGAGACCAAGGACGAGGTCATCGAGATCCATCGTGGAGGGGTCGACACCGATCGACCGGAGATGGGCGTCTGTCGGACCGGAGAGTTTGACTGCCTGGGCGACAGGCTCGAGCGCGATCCCACTGTCGGATTGTGATGTGACCGTCGCGTCGGCAATGACGCTGTGGACAGCGGCGATCGGGTCATGGGGCGGCTCCGAAAGCACGCGGTCATCGCGATCGGGCAGCACTCCGGCATCAGGGAGGTCAAGCGTGCACAGAACCTCGGGAGACGCGCCCCGCATCGCAGATACTTCAATACGATGAACATCCTCTAGCGGTAACCCGTCCAACGCTTTGTCTCTCAGATACTCGACTGCAGTGGCGCAGAGCAACTCAACGAGGTGCTGTCCCGCCTCGGCATCACCAAGTGGCACCGCAAAGACCGTGTGTGCCGTGTCACCCTTGACATGAAACTCAGAAACGATCGGCATGGGGCGGCGTGCGACGGGTGCCTCAGCGGTGAGCTTGCGCTCGATGTTCTTCCCCGCACCCTTCATCGCGTTGACGAGAAACGCAACGAATCCAACGGCGATAATGATGATCACAATCGTGGCGACAACGGCCAAGAGCAACTCCCTTAGGTTCCTACCCGAATTGTAAAGCGTTCGGAGAGGTCAACCCACTTTGCGGGCCTCCGCTGCAATCTTGCGCTCCTTACGGATCTTGCGCCGCTCGCGCTCTGAGAGGGCTCCCCAGATGCCGAACTTCTCGCTCGACACGATCGCGAATTCGAGGCATTCGGCCCGAACGGAACACTCGCGGCAGATCCCCTTCGCTGTTCGAGTCGACGCGCCCCGCTCAGGAAAGAACAGGTCGGGGTCGGCACCACGGCAATTGGCAAAGTCCTGCCATGCCATGTCGATGCCTTCGGCCTGAAGGGCTTCAATGAGGTTCTCGAACACGCATACTCCTACGGGTGTGTAATTACAATGTTGTCATTCAACAGTAGGCGCGCGCGCCTGTCAAGTTGCCCTCGCGCGATTCGCGACAGAAGTCAAGGACCTGAAACCATCGACGCCGAGCTCTCAGAAATGTGCCCGCTGGTCCGTGACCCCAATGCCCCTGTCGGTTTACGACAGCAACGCGAATCACGCGATAATTGGATTCACGTTCGACCAAGGATGGTTCAGTGACCACCACGAAGCGAGATCCTGTCCACGATCGTCATGGCTGGCGCCAATGGCTTGGGGGTTTCTTCTCCTC
>JAUVQC010000101.1 GCA_030598305.1 Actinomycetes bacterium | reverse complement strand
TTGCGGAATTCATCGTGACGGCGACGAGGCGCAGGCTCCCCTTCAAAGCAACCGCAGGACTCCATCAGCCGATCCGCCACTTCGATGACAGCATCGGGATTGAACGACACGGGTTCCTCAACATCCTGATGGCGGCGGCACTCGCAGAGTCCGGAATGGATCTCGACGCCGTCGAAGAGGTGATCGCTGACACCGATCCGAAAGCGTTCTCCGTATCAACCGTATTCGCCTCATGGAGAGACCACGAGATCCCCGGCTCTGCCCTTCGGCGAGTACGGCGCGACGGATTCGTGGCTTACGGATCATGTGATTTCGACGAGCCAACCGATGCGTTACAAGAACTTGGATTCCTTGGAGGAGGAACATGACGATCGACCAGAGCCTCACATCATGGGTGCATGTCCCGACAGGCTCGGACTTCCCCATCCAGAACCTCCCCTATGGCGTGTTCGCAGATTCCGCTGGCGTGCGATGCGGTGTCGCCATCGGAGACTCCGTGTTCGACCTCGCTCGTGCCGAGAGCGCCGGGTTGTTCGCGAACACAGGTCTTGAGCGAGATACATTCCGCCGCGAGTCATTGAATGGCTTCCTCGGCCACAGCCGCGGCGTGTGGTCATCGGTGCGGAGCCACATCGCTGATGTTCTGGATACGAGCAATGCGGACGGCCGGGCGTTTTGTGAGGAGCACAATCTCGTCATAAGCCATCACGTCCAGATGCGGATGCCGATCGAGATCGGCGACTATGTCGACTTCTACTCGTCCGAGCAGCACGCGACGAATGTGGGGAAGATGTTCCGCCCCGGCGGCGAAGCTCTGCTACCGAACTGGAAGCACCTCCCGGTTGCCTATCACGGGCGGGCCGGCACTGTCGTCCCCTCGGGCACCCCGATCAGGCGGCCGAGCGGCCAAACCAGATCGACCGACGGTCCAATGTACGGTGCATCTGAGAAGCTCGACATAGAACTCGAGGTCGGATTTATCACAGGTGCGGGGCCGAGCCTCGGAACACCGATCGACATCGACGACGCTGAGCACCACATCTTTGGAATGTGCCTGGTCAACGACTGGTCCGCACGCGACATCCAGGCATGGGAGTACGTTCCCCTCGGACCGTTCCTCGGCAAGTCGTTCGCAACAACGATCTCGCCGTGGATCATCCCCCTTGAAGCCCTGGCTCCGTTCCGGCTGCCGATGCCGGATCAGGATCCGATGCCTCTCCCCTACCTGGCAACAGAGCACCGCGCAGGTATCGATCTCGACCTCACTGTGGACCTGACGCCAGCCGGATCCGATGCATCGCATCGGATCGCGGCAACGTCCTTCATGAACCTGTACTGGTCTATGGCACAGCAACTCGCCCACGCAACGGCGAACGGCGCGACCGTCAGACCGGGAGACCTCTTCGCCTCCGGCACCGTATCGGGACCAACTCGCGACGAGTTCGGATCGCTCCTCGAGATCACTTGGAACGGTACCGAACTCCTTGATCTGGGTAACGGGGAGAGCCGGACCTTCCTCGAAGATGGCGACAAGGTGACCATGAGGGGCCGGTGCTCTGCCGAGGGGGCAGTATCCATCGGTTTCGGTGAGTGCACAGGGAGTGTCGTGAGCTGAGCCGAACGCGGAGCGGGGCTGATCACTTCGTCGACCTGGAGCAGTTAGGCTGCGGGCGATGGCCACCCTGCGATTGTTCGCCAACCTGAGAGAGTCCGCTGGCACCGATCGCGTGAGCATCGATGCAACGACCGTTGGCGACATCCTGGATCAGGCGAACGAGAGATTCGGTGAGCGATTCACCACAGGAGCACTGACTGCAGGAGTGTGGGTGAACGGAGAACCTGCAGAGCCATCGACGAGCATCTCGGCAACCGATGAAGTTGCCCTCATCCCACCGGTATCGGGAGGCGCACTCACTGCTGTGAACCTCAATGTCGGCCCGAACCTGTTGTCCGTTGCGCTGGTCGTCTCCCTGATCGCTGTTGCCTGGGCCGATCCGACGTGGTTCGTGTTCGTGTCGGTCGGAGCGATCCTCGCCTGGGTCTGGGATCTGTCCGAGTCATCGAAACGGATCAGGGAGCCGTTCGTCGTCTTCCCTCCCCTCGTCGGCGCGACCCTCGGAGGGATCTCCGCGTACGCATGGGGATTCGAAGGTTTCGCCGGTGCGATGGCTCTCGCCATCATCGTGGCCGTGTCATGGCCGGTATTCGACAGCAAGACCCGTGAATTCCGTACGACAGCATCAACCACGCTGGTATCGGTCATTGCAACGTCAGCGAGCGCGGGACTGGTCCTGATACGCCTCACCGGTTCCTACGCCGTGGTCGCGTTCGTCCTCGTGACGGTTTTCGCCCTCGTGGGTGCCTGGGTTGCTGGCGCGTACGGTGCCGAGATCCAATCCGTGGACGCGAACGTCGGAGCGCTCCTTGGCGCCCTCATCGCCGGGCTGCTTGCCGGACTGCTCATCTCAGAGATGGACTTGGCCGGTGGCCTCCTCGGAGGAGTAGCCGCTGCCGCCGGAGTCATCGCGGGACGCTCCCTCGGATCGATGCTCCGCACCGGGGCGATCAGCCACACCGAGGACGCACCGGGTGCCCTCTCGATGTTCGATGGTGCCGCGATCGCCGCCCCCCTCTTCTGGATCGCCATCTGGGTATTTGGCTGAGCCGATTACGCCGCAGTGCCCCTGGGTTGTGGGATTCTCGCCGGTTATCTGATGCAATCACTAGCCTGATGCCTGCATGACACGTTCTCGCGTTCAGCGCTGGGCAATCCTCCTTCTGACAATCGGTCTTCTCGCCGTTGTCCCTGTTGCCGCGTCCGCACAGACCCAGTCGGACGTCGAAAAGGCGGAACGCAACAAGCAGATCGCCGAGGCTCGTAAGTCACAGGCCTACAAGGACTATCAGGTGGTCACCGCGCAACTCGAAGAAGCGGTAACCGAGTATGAGCGCCTCTGGGCCGCACGGGAGGAGCTCTCCTACCGAATCGAACGCATGGAGGATGCCTCGCAGCGATACGAGGCCGAGGCGCGGGAGCTTGAGGACAGGGCCAAGAACATCGTGATCGATGCCTACACATCCGGGCAACGGAACCTCGTCGGGTCAGCGTTCACTGCTTCGAGCATCCAGGATCTTGTTACCTCCCAAGCCCTCATCGGCAGGGCGACCGAGCGCGAGCTCTCCAGCCTTGACAATCTCGATGCCGTATCACGCCAAGCAGACCGTGCCTCCGCTGAACTGGATGTACGTCGAGCCGAAGTGATCGTCAACCAGGAGGAAGCAACGGTGATCGTCGATCAGATCTCCGTTCTCCAACGGGACCAGGCGGCGATTCTTGCTAAAGCCGATGCGAGCCTTCGTTCTGCCATAGACACGCTCCAGAAGGAGATCAACGAGAAGCGAGCCGAGGATGCACGAATCAAGCGTCAGCAAGCAGACAAATCCGCTTCGCGTCCAGGTGCTGCCGGCGGCGCATCACCCGCATCGACCCCAGGCTTCATCTGCCCTGTTCTCGGTGGTGCGTCGTTCATCGATTCGTGGGGATTCCCCCGCTCCGGCGGTCGGACGCACAAGGGCGTCGACATGTTCGCACCACGCGGCACACCGGTTGTCGCGGTCGTCGACGGACGGATCAAGTTCTCCTCGAACAGCCTCGGAGGGCGTTCCACGCACCTCTACGCGGACAACGGAACCGTGTACTACTACACACATCTCGATGGTCACCCAAGCGATGTCACATCGGGCCAGCGAGTGACCAAGGGCACGATTGTTGGCTACGTCGGCAACACAGGCAACGCCCGGTACACGTCGCCTCACAACCATTTCGAGATTCGCCCGAACGGGAAGGCCGTCAACCCCTACCCGACGGTGCGCTCCGCTTGTTAGGTTCTGATTGCCAGTGGTGTGTCGCAGACATCGATGCCATGTCTGCGACAGACCACTAGATTGTCACCGTTCAAGGAGACCGGTATGACACAACAGCGCAGACGAATAGATCAGGTGATGGACGAGTCGTTCACCCTGGACCTCGAAGACGTAGACATCGATGAGCTTCGAGAACGGCGAGTCCTATGCGACGAGCTCGATACCGAACTCTCGTACTACCGCAGGATGCTCCATGGACGCATGGATCTGCTCGACTTCGAGTTACGTCGCCGCAACGGCGAGGAGACTCGGACCCTCATCGAGGCGCTGCCTGAGATCCTGGCAGACTCGCCATCCGGCCGAACCTCGAACCCCCTCGATCGCGAGCTGTCCCTCGACCTCCCTGAGCTCGCGGGCAGTGGCAAGCGCGAGGTCGATCAAGCGCTGAGCGATGGATTCCTCACCCACCTGCCGGCCACCGAAACCGATGACCTCCGTACCATTCGCGAAGTCCTGTCAGAGACCGAACAGACCGTTTCGGTGCAGAGGCGGGCCGTCTACAACGCCCACGACATCATCACGGGAGAGATCACAAGGCGCTACCGCGAGGGCTCCACTAGCGCCGACGAATTCCTCTCCAAGCAGTAGCCGATGCGTTTCGGAAGGGTCCGGTCAGGACTCACGGAGACCACAGAAGACGTGTCCGTGATAGCAATCGACGAGACGGGCGCCGTCCTGTTCGAGTCTGGCGACCCCGACATGCCGGTGTTCTACAGGTCAGCCATCAAGCCGTTCCAGGCACTCGCAGCTCGCCGGGCCGGGCTCATACTCCCCGATGAGCATCTCGCTGTCACCTGTGCGAGCCACGGCGGCTTCCCTGCCCACCTCGGCATCGTCGATGCCATCCTCGCGGACCACGGGCTGACCGCCGATGATCTGCAGTGCACACCGGGACGCCCACTTGCCCCAGCGGCCCACGAACTTCAACTACTCCGTGGGAACCTCCGCAAGGAACGCCGATTTCACAACTGCTCGGGCAAACATGCCGGATGGCTGGCAGCGTGCACCGTGGCGGACTGGGATACCAGCAACTATCTGGACCCTGATCATCCGCTTCAGCGTTCGATCATCGAAATCATTACCGACATCACTGGCATAGGACCCGAACCAGTCGGCACCGATTGGTGTGGCGCGCCAACTCTTCGGGGCACAACCCGCGGGTTGGCGAATGCGTTCGCACGCCTCGGGTCGGACGATGAGCTCGCGCCAATAGCCCGGGCGATGACCCGATTCTCTCCACTGGTAGCAGACAACGTCCGGCCCGACGGCAGGACGGGACTGTGGTGGGGGGGGCCAGGGAAGGTCGGAGCCGACGGTCTGTATGCCCTGACGCGCAACGGAGTCACCATCGCGACGAAGTCACACTCAGGTGCTTCGGAAGTCGCGGTCGCGGCTGCGCTGGTAGCCGCCGATCGGATCGGTGCGTTGACGCCCGCCATGAAGGACGCACTCAATGCCGAGATCCGTCCACCCGTCATCGGTCACGGGAGAACGGTGGGCCACATGGAATTGGTCGAGGCGTGACGTTGTCCACGGAGTGGGAGAGTTTCCCCGACAGCCTCGAACCGATCGCACCAAGGATCGGACCGTTCCCGCAACGTCCGTTCCTAGAAGCTCTGTGGCACCATCGGGACGACCGCAGCGCTGAACTCCACAT
>JAUVQC010000123.1 GCA_030598305.1 Actinomycetes bacterium | reverse complement strand
CTGCCACTGCATCGACGATATCCAAGCTTGCTGCGGGTCAATCATCGGACGCTCTCGTTGCAACGGTGCTCGCATCCACTGCACCTGTGGTTGTCGCGCCTGCTATGCACACCGAGATGTGGGAGCATCCCTCAACTGAAGCGAACATCGAGCGTCTCAAGAGTTTTGGTTACACGACGGTCGGACCGGTAGTCGGATCCCTTGCAGGGGGCGACACCGGAATCGGTCGTCTCGCTGAACCGGAAGACATCGCTGACGCCATCGACAGACTCTTCCCTGCTCCCGACATGGCTGGCCTGACCGTGCTCGTCACCGCAGGAGGCACCAGGGAACCCGTCGATCCTGTGCGTTACATTGGCAACCGCTCGTCTGGGAAGATGGGCAACGCACTTGCAAACGTCGCAGCCGATCGTGGAGCATCTGTTGTCCTCGTCACAACTGCCGAATCGTCCCAAGCGGACGGTATCGAAGTCATCAACGTCGAAACTGCCGAGGATATGGCCGAGGCTGTCTGGTCGCGAGCCCCAAGGGTGGATGTCGTTGTCATGGCTGCGGCTGTCGCCGACTTCAAGCCCCGAGACCCTGTCGAGATGAAGATCAGACGTGCTGACGGCATACCTGAGATCGATCTCGTTCCAACCCCTGATGTACTCAAGGGCGTGCACGAAGCCATTCCTCGGCCGCTACTTGTCGGTTTCGCTGCTGAGACCGGATCGGTGGATGCTGCGAAAGCAAAGACCGCAGCCAAGGGTGTTGACCTGCTCGTTGCAAACGACGTGACAAAGCCCGGATCGGGATTCGGGACGGATACCAACGAAGTGCGTTTCGTGTTCAAGGATGGCACGACACGGGATCTCGATCTCATGACGAAGCGGGATGTTGCTACGGAGATCTGGGACGCAGTCATGTCACTCAGGGCTGAGTCCTGACCACTCCACGGGCCTGCCAGGTTGTCCCGGATATCACGACCTTCTCTGTCGATGACGGCTTCTCGTATCTCATACCCGATGGCATGGAGGTCCATGTCGGTTCTCGGGTAAGGATTCGCGTTTCGGGACGGCGTCTCAAGGGATTCGTCACCGCGCTCTTCGAGCCAGAGGCCGCCAGGAAGCTCCTCCCGATAGAAGGTCTCTCTGGCAATGTCCCTTCATTCGATGAATCGACGCTCGCCACGCTCCGCTGGGCAGCAACGCATTACGTGTCACCGCTATCGGTGGTGCTGCGGCGGACCACACCGCCGAACGTACCGAGCGCTCCCGCAGGCGTGAACGTCCAATCACGGAGAACCGTGAGGTCCCATGACATGGCGAAGCCGCTCTATCGCATAGGGTCTTCCCCCTATGGGTCACAGCTCGCTTCCACGATCGAGTCCGATGTCGAGGCGGGCCGCAATGTCGTCATCATCGCCCCTACGGTCCACGAGATAGAAGAGATCGCTACGCATCTGAGAAGTCTCCACGGTGAGAAGGTAGTTCTGGCGACCTCATCGATGCCGGGAGCCGAGGTCACTGGGAGTTGGCTACGGACTGCCACCGGTTCTCAAGTGATCCTCATCGGTACAAGAGAGATCATGCTGTGGCCCTACGGCGACGTCGGAGTTGTGGCGGTTGTCGAGGATGGCCGACGAGTCATGCGGTCCCCGGCCACACCGACCCTGAGTGTCAGGGAGGTGATGGCGGAGCGGTCACGAAGAGAGGAATTCTCCCTCGTATTCCACGGACCTGTTCCGACGCTTGAAACCATCGCTCTCGGCACTGCTATCGACTCGCCATCCCACCGCCAGTGGCCCATGGTTGAGATAGTCGATCGAGCTGAGGAGCCACCGAGCGGAGCAGCGCTCACTGAACGCGTGAAGGCGGCGATCGCTGGAACGGTTCGGGCAGGGAACTCGGTGTTCGTCCTGGTCGGCTCGCGTGGGTATGCACCCGCATTCCGCTGCGTGAAGTGTGGGGAAGTACGACGCTGTCCGATCTGCTCGAGTGCAGGATCCCGAGATGATTCCTGTCGACGATGTGGGGCGTCCCTCGGTGCGTGTTCCAAATGTGGTGCGAGCCAGTTCCAGGCACTCGGCGCAGGAGTCGGAAGGATCGTCGATAACGTAGCCGCGTTCGTCGGAGCGGACCATGTCGGGCGGGCGGGGGAGGGTATGGGTGTCACCATCGGCACGGAACGTGACCTCATCGGCGTACGAGACGTCGGCCTCGCAGTCGCAGTGGACAGCGATGGGCTGACGATGGCCCCCCATTATCGGGCGCAGGAGGACGGACTCAGGCTTCTGGTTCGACTTGCCCAGACGGTCAGGAGAGGCGCAGGTAACCGCTGTGTGATCCAGACCGCACAGCCCGCTCAACCTGTACTCGATACGCTTGTTCGGGGTAGGTCAGAGGAGTTTCTTGCCGTAGAGCTCGAGTCGAGGAGACGGTTCGGATTTCCGCCCGTCGGAGCGCTCATCGCCATCGAGACCGAGGGCGAGCATGGCGCCGGGGACCTTCTCATGCAGAATGTTGCAGAGCATGCCACGATCCTCGGTCCCGCGCCGGTTGGATCCCGAATGAGATGGCTGATCCAGGGGAGAGACCTCGACGCGGCACGCGTTGCGCTTCGGCCTGTCCTCAACACGTTACGCAGCAAGGGTGCCAAGGTGAGGGTCGATGTCGATCCCATCGATCTGTAGGTCACTCCCCAGAGACCGGACAGCCGACACCAGAAGCAGGAAGTCAGACGTGTCTCTGGTCTACTCTTTCGGGCATGGCGATATTTCCGATCCGAACATTTCCTGACCCTGTCCTCACAATGGACGCTGCCATGGTGGTGGAATTCGATGCAGATCTGGCACGTCTCGTCGATGACATGCTCGAAACGATGTACGAGGCTCCGGGAGTCGGCCTCGCTGCACCTCAGATCGGTGTCTCGAAGCGGCTGTTCGTGGCTGACATCGGCGAGGAGCCATTCGTGATGATCAATCCTGAGGTCGTCGCGACGTCAGGGAAGTGGAAGTTTGAGGAGGGCTGTCTCTCGGTGCCAGGGCGGTACTGGCAGATCAAACGTCCCGAATTCGCACGTGCGCAAGGGTTTGGCCTCGATGGCGAACCGGTCACCTACGAAGGGGATGATCTGATGGGCCGCGTTCTCCAACATGAAATCGACCATCTCGCAGGCACGTTGTTGTTGAGCCATCTCGGTTCGAGGGTACGCAGACAGGCACTCAAGGAACTCCGCGAGGAGTCCCTCGGCGTGGACAGGTCCATGTGATGGGAGCCGTCTTCCTCGGTACACCATCCGCAGCGATCCCGAGCCTCGCGGCCCTCGCTGATGTCGAGGATGTCGACCTCGTCATCACCCAGCCGGATCGACGTGTCGGACGCGGAGGTCCCATAACGTCGCCATCCGTCAAGGTTGCCGCAGGGCAGTTCGGGTTTGCGGTCGCCCAGCCTGAGACCCATGAGGAACTCCAGGAGTTGATCATCGCCGGCGGATTCAACATTGGTGTCGTCGTGGCTTATGGGCGAATTCTCAAACCCGCGATGCTGGCTGCAGTTCCGTTCGGTTTCGTCAACGTGCATTTCTCCCTGCTCCCTCGATGGCGTGGCGCTGCTCCCGTGGAGAGGGCGATCGCGGCTGGAGACGACCAAACCGGCGTGACGCTCATGAAGATCGATGAAGGACTCGATACAGGCCCGATACTTGGCGAGATTACAACACCGATCGGACCGGTCGAAACCGGTGGCAGCCTCACGAGCCGGTTGTCCTTCCTCGGCGCAACCCTCGTTGACAACACGATCCCCGAGTACCTGAACATGCGGCGACGACCGGTGCCCCAGATCGCATCGGGTGTCTCCCACGCAAAGATGCTCTCGAAGGCCGAGGCCCGACTCACACCAGACGTCGACTCACTGGTGGCAGAACGACTGGTGAGGGCCTTTCACCCGAAGCCCGTGGCGTGGATTGAGTCGTCGGCTGGAGTGATGAGGATCCACAAGGCCCGCCCATCTGATGCCATCGGCGAACCGGGACAGATCACGCTCGTCGGCACGCGCGTGGTCGCCTACTTCAACCATGGATCCATCGAACTTGTGACTGTCCAGCCTGCGGGCAAACCCAAGACGGACGCGACAGCCTGGATGCACGGACGACGAGGCGATGCCGTCACATTCGAGTGATCACTCGATAGTGATCGTGGAGGGATCGAACGCGGCGACGGGATACGCCAGGTCCATGCCCTTGATCGTGTCGATGAGGATCTGTGATACGACGAGGTTGCGGTACCACTTCCGGTCCGACGGAACGACATGCCATGGTGAGTCCTCCGTTGAGGTCTTCGAGATGGCATCCTCATACGCCACCATGTAGTCATCCCATCGCTCGCGCGACGACAGGTCACTCGGATCGAACTTGTAGTTCTTTGAGGAGTCGTCCAGTCTGGCCTGGAGGCGTTCCTTCTGTTCATCCGCCGAAATGTGCAGCATGATCTTCACGATCACTGTGCCTTCGTCAACCAGCATCGCTTCGAAGTGCCTGATGTGTTCGTACCGTCGTGACCAGACATCTTCTGGAACCAGATTGTTGACGCGTACGACGAGTACATCCTCGTAGTGACTCCGGTTGAATACTGCGATCCGTCCTCTCGCAGGGGCTCGGAGATGGACCCTCCACAGGTAGTCATGCTCGGCCTCGTGTGGTCCCGGAACTCCGAAGCCGTGGACATCAACACCTTGGGGATTGACGCCGGAGAACACCTTGCGGATCGTGCCGTCCTTGCCTCCGGTGTCCATCGCCTGGAGGACCATCAGCAGCGACCGACGTCCGTCGCCCCACAGCAGCCGTTGCAATT
>JAUVQC010000092.1 GCA_030598305.1 Actinomycetes bacterium | reverse complement strand
GCAGCTTCCCCCGAAGCGGTCTCTCGCAGGCTGATTTCGGAAAGAGTTGACGAGTGACACGAATGTAATTACACTCGTGCAACCACGCAACATGTAGTGGGTATGAAGACGCTATTGGCACAACATGTTGTGTTTGTGGACAAGTTTGTGGATATGCCGCCCGGACGAGCGGCACAAGGTCGAGAGAAGGCAACCTATGACAGCAGGGCTCAGCATCGAGCGAAGGTTCACCACCGAGGGCACCAGCCCTTACGACACGGTGGAATGGTCACGACGAGATTCCAGGATCACGAATCCTGACGGTTCGGTCGTGTTCGAGATGACCGATGCGGAGATCCCTGCGACCTGGTCCCAGGTCGCCGCGGACATCATGGTGTCCAAGTACTTCCGTAAGGCGGGTGTCCCCCAGTTCGACAACGATGGCACCGCGATCCGCGACAACACAGGCAACCCCGTCCTCGGACCTGAGCGATCCGCCCGCCAGGTCATCGACCGACTCGCAGGCACCTGGCGTTTCTGGGGGGAGGAGAACGACTACTTCGCAACTCCCAACGATGCACAGATCTTCGAGGATGAGCTCGCGTACATGCTCCTGCACCAGATGGCTGCGCCGAACTCGCCTCAGTGGTTCAACACCGGACTCCATCACCGCTACGGCATCGATGGGCCAGAGCAGGGCTTCTGGTTCGTCGATCCCGAAACGGACGAACTCACCGCCTCACCCGACTCGTACAGCAGGCCATCGCCGCACGCCTGTTTCATCCAGTCCGTCGATGACGACCTCGTCAATGCTGGCGGCATCATGGACCTCTGGGTCCGTGAAGCTCGTCTGTTCAAGTTCGGGTCAGGCACCGGAACCAACTTCTCGAACCTCCGCGGTGAGGGTGAGCCACTCTCGGGAGGCGGCAAGTCATCGGGACTCATGTCCTTCCTAAAGGTTGGTGACCGAGCCGCAGGAGCCATCAAGTCCGGTGGCACCACCCGGAGGGCAGCGAAGATGGTCATCCTCGATGTCGACCACCCTGACATCGAGACGTTCATCAACTGGAAGGCAGTCGAAGAGGAGAAGGTCAGGGCGCTCATTGCAGCTGGCTACTCCTCCGATTTCAACGGAGACGCGTACGCCACCGTGTCCGGGCAGAACTCCAACAACACGGTTCGCATGACGAACGAGTTCGTCGATGCCGTGATGGCCGACGAGGACTGGGACCTCACGCGCCGCACCGACGGTGCACCGATGAAGACCGTCAAGGCACGCGACCTGTGGCACCAGATCGCACAGGCAGCGTGGGCTTCGGCTGATCCAGGCGTGCAGTTCCACACCACCATCAACGAGTGGCACACCTCCCCCGCTGGCGGCCAGATCCGTGCCTCGAATCCCTGCTCGGAGTACATGTTCCTCGACAACACGGCATGCAACCTCGCATCGCTGAACCTCGGGAAGTTCTACGACGACGCCACCAACGAGTTCGATCTCGATAGTTACAAGTACGCCACTCGCATCTGGACGATGGTCCTTGAAATCTCAGTCACGATGGCGCACTTCCCATCAGAGGCCATCGCTGCGGGCTCCTATGACTACCGCACACTCGGGCTCGGGTACGCGAACCTCGGCTCACTGCTGATGCGGATGGGTATCGCATACGACTCGGACGAGGGTCGTGCGATCGCAGGTGCGTTGACCGCCATCCTGACCGGGTACTCCTATGCCACATCCGCAGAGATGGCTTCCGTCGTTGGGCCGTTCCCTCTGTACCACGAGAATGCCGACTCGATGATGCGTGTGATGAAGAATCACCAGAAGGCTGCGTACGGCGCAGACCAATCTGAGTATGCCATGGTCGGCCACACCGTCGTCGGCATCGATCAGGATGTCTGTCCACAGGACATGCTCGTCTACGCCCACGATGCTTGGGATACGGCAGTGGCACGGGGTGAGGAGCACGGCTACCGCAACGCGCAAGCAACCGTCCTGGCCCCAACGGGCACCATTGGACTGTTGATGGACTGTGATACGACAGGGGTTGAGCCCGACTTTGCTCTCGTGAAGTTCAAGAAGCTCGCTGGTGGTGGCTACTTCAAGATCGCCAACCAGTCGGTGGCTCCCGCATTGGTGCACCTTGGATACGACGAGGCAACCGTCACATCGATCATCGACTATGTCGTAGGCACCATGAGCCTCAACGGCGCGCCTCATATCAACACCGAGTCGCTCAAGGCAAAGGGATTCACCGTTGAGGACGTCGCCAAGATTGAGGCGACGCTGCCCGGTGTATTCGAGATCGGCTTCGCCTTCAACCAATGGACCCTCGGCGAGGAGACCATGCAACGTCTCGGCTTCAGTGCCGAGGAGTACAACGGTCTCGGCTTCAACATGCTGTCAGCGCTGGGTTTCTCCAGCAGCGAGATCAACGAAGCGAACGATGTTATCTGCGGTCGTCAGGCCATCGAGGGCGCTCCAGGACTGCGCGACGAGGACCTTCAGGTATTCGACACAGCGAACAAGAACGGCAAGTACGGCGAACGGTACATCCACCACATCGGCCACATCAAGATGATGGCCGCCGCCCAGCCGTTCATCTCCGGGGCGATTTCCAAGACGATCAACATGCCGAACGAGGTGTCCGTAGAGGACATCGAGGAGTCGTACCGGATGTCGTGGGAACTCGGTCTCAAGTCGATGGCGCTGTATCGGGACGGCTCGAAAGCGGCCCAACCCCTCTCGGCGACATCAGATGAGGGAACGTCCGATGAGGAAGAGGAAGAGATCACCGCTGCAATCGAGCGGGAGGTCGACATCTTCGCTGGCATGTACAAACCGGGCATGTCCCCAACCGAGGCGTACGAGGCCATGCCGAGACCAAGGTTCCTACTGCCCTCGCGGAGAGCCGGGTTCACCCAGGAGGCCCGCATCGGTGGGCACAAGGTCTTCCTTCGTACCGGCGAGTACGAGGACGGCACGCTCGGCGAGGTGTTTCTCGATCTTGCAAAGGAAGGCGCCACGTTGCGTGGCATCCTCGGCTGCTTCGCCATTGCGGTGAGCAAGGGACTCCAGTACGGCGTTCCGCTCGAGGAGTACGTTGACACGTTCACATTCCAGACATTCGAGCCACGCGGCATAGTCGAGGGCCATCCGAACATCAAGATGTCAAACTCGATCGTCGACTATGTCTTCAGGGCGCTCGGTGTCGAGTACCTCCACAGGGATGAACTCGCCCAGGTGCCACCTGATCGTACGGGTGACCTGCCCGAGCCGCCAAAGGGTGCAGCGGTCGATGCCGGACTCCAGCTCGACCTCACCGAGGCAGCAATGGAACAGGACATCGATGCCCAGGTGCGTGCGGCGAGGTTCGCCGACAACGGATCGGCACCAATTGCACGCAGCGCAGCGCCCGCGGCAGTCGCGACTACACACGCGCCGCCGCACTCGGCGCAAGAGGTACAGACCGCTGCAGTCCAGGCGGTGCTCGCAGACAAGATGGGTGACGCACCGCTCTGTGACACGTGTGGCCATATCACCGTTCGCAACGGTTCGTGTTATCGCTGCTTGAACTGCGGCGACTCCAAGGGCTGTTCCTAGGGGCCATCGACCCCGACACATGCGGAGACGGGCACGACTGCCCACACCCGCGCCGGGCTAGAACCCTGGGTTCGGGACTCGGGGGTAGGGTGGGGGCATGAGGCGGTTGCTCATTGGTGGTGTGGCTCTGACGCTCGTTGTGGTGGCGTGTACCGGTCCCGTTGACGAGAGCGCGCCTCCAGCAACGCTTTCCACCACCTCTTCCACAGCGTCACCTTCCGTGACGACTTTGTCGTCGACCACGACAACACGAGTTCCTTCGGGTCCGGGGTACGGCGGCGAGGTCATCATCGCGGACGACCAGGCACCCCCAACGCTCAACCCCTACGCATCCGGAGGCGACAACTTCATCGTTCGGATCATCGCCCAGGCATGGATGACCGGCGCGTGGGATATCGATGGGTACACCCTCGAGCGAATCCCTGAGGTCGTCACCGAGCTGCCGACAGTCGCAAACGGTGGCATTGTGGTGAACCGGAACCGCACGATGACGATCACCTATCGCATCCGTGACGAAGCGGTGTGGTCTGACGGTGTCCCGATCACCGCGGACGATTTCGCCTTCACCATCGAGACCGTCCTCACGACCGAGGTCGAGATGGGCGGCCCGTACACCGACGCGGACATCCGATCGTACGAGGGCGAAGGCACAACCTTCTCCGTGACTTTGCGCCGACCGACGATGAAGCACGAGGCGCTCTTCGGGTGGATCATCCCGAAACACGCTGTCGAGGGCACCGACTTCGCTGAGGACTGGAACACGACAACGTGGCCATCCGGAGGACCGTTCGTCGTTGAGAGTTTCGAACAGAACCAGAACGTCATCTTGATCCGCAACGACACGTACTGGAAGACCGACGCTGAATCGGGCATGCAACTCCCCTACTTGGATGGAGTCACGTTCGTATTCGAGCCCGAAACAGAGAACATCATCAGTGCGTTCAAAGCCCGTGAAGTGGACGTTATCCAACCACCACCCTCGATCGCGATGACGATCAACCCGCTGAAGGGTCTTGAGCCGGAGGGCGCCGTCATCGAGGTTCTTCTCGGTCCGGTCTGGGAGCACGTCAACTTCCAGTTCGACAAGGCCAGGCTTGAGCTCTCCCCGGACTCGTGCAACGACAACCTCGCGTTCCGACGGGCCGTGGCGCACGCGATCGATCGACAGGCTGTCGCTGATGACTGGTCTCCCGGCTATGGCACAGCCATGCAGTCCTATCTGGCTGCCTTTACGCCCTCTGTGTCGACCAACGCGTGGGATCGATACCCGTATGACCCTGCCAGGGCACGATCCCTTTACAGCGTCGCCGTCGCCGAGACCGGCCGCGACTGTGCCGCCGTATTCAACACAACCGGAAACGCAGACGCACGGCCGAGGGCCGCGCTCCTGTACGAGGAGATGCTGACCGAAGCGGGTATCCCGACCGAAGTTGTGTTGTACGACTCGACGATCTTCTTTGGTGAGATGCTCGACGACGCAACCTGGGACATCGGCCAGTGGGCTTGGGTCGGCTCGCCTGGATTCTCGGGGCTCATTTCGGTCCACGATCTATTCGACCCGAACGGTCAACCACCGAAGGGCTCGAACTACTACCGATGGGGGACGCCCCGCTCCTCGGTGCGAGACGAGCACACAAAGCGGTTCGCCGCGATCGTCAAGGAGTTGAACGCAACGGTCGACGAGGTTGAAATCATTTCGCTCGTCCAGGAAGCCGAAGAGATCCTCGCCGATCAAGCCGTGATCCTCCCGATGGTGCAACGGCTCACAGCAGCAGCTGTATGGGCCGACGAGATCGGTGGGTTCAAGCACAACACGTCACAGGCCTCCCACACGTGGAATATCGAGTACTGGTATCGGACCGACCGCTGAGCGCTCGGCCGCTAGCTGACCGAGTCCGAAGCACCCTCGTCATCGCTTGCCGATCCAGCAACTGCCTCGACACCGATGAGAATCGCTCCGAGCAACACGATGACGAGGATCACACCCCAGATCGGGACTTGGGGGCCAAGCAACAGGAACCCCATCAACAACACCGCAGCAAGTACTTCGACAAGCGACCGATGTGATGCGACGAACGTATAGATCGGAGATGGCTCTTCTCCACCCCCGATGGCCTGCTCAGTGTTCGAGACCGTCAGTCGCAACGAAGCCGCACTCGCGGACTCCCCGATGGCCCATGCAACGAATATGACGAGCACGCCGATGAGAAGCACCACCCAGGTCTGCCAAACGAACTGCGTGAAGACGATATCCCACGCTGCTTCGGCGCCCGCTTTCTGGATTGCATCCTCAATGACCCCGGTCGCAGCGAGTCGCAGGTAGCGGAGTTCAATGAGGGAGAACAGCATCGCGACCACCATTGC